>CADBQL010000410.1 GCA_902796815.1 uncultured Coriobacteriaceae bacterium
GTCAAACGAACGCCCGTTGTCAATATGCAAGAAAGCTACAAGCGAAATTGCAATGCCCGTCGCCCATTTGATCGCAAGGTGTCGCTTCTTGCGGTCGCTCGCCGGATATTCGGGATCCGAAATCTGGTCGATGCTCGTAATCACGCTGACCAAAACATGCAGCGCGATAAGGGCAATGCCAGCCCAAATGAGGCTGCTCATCGTTGCGGGCACAAGCCCAAACATCCACGCATCGCCAAGCGCTGCATGTCCGAGGAAAAACACGACGATAACCGCCGAAATGACGCCGTTCGCAAACCGAATTGTCAGTCGTTTCCGCATGGGCCCTCGCGCATTTCTCGCAGTTACCGTACGTTTTCACCATACCACAAGGTAACCCACAATGACCCAACCTAGAATACGAAAATGAGTCGCGCCCCAGGGGCGTGACTCATTCGGCAGCTCGTTGCCATCCCACCGCTCGGCGCCCGGGAGAGCACGCGCCGGCTTGGCTTCGCGCTGCTTCGCAGCGCTGCAGAATCGCCGGTCGAGCACCCACCGAGCGCCTCGCTTCGGCAATGAGTCGCGCCCCAGGGGCAAAACTCATCGCGCGGCCGGGCGGGTGCCGTCCATCCTGGCTCTGAGCGCCCCCGTAGAACCGCGCGCACAAGAAGGCGGCAATGCCCGCAGGCGCAGAGGAAATCATGTGGGAGAGCCAGAGCGTCGCCTCCAATAGCCGCCTTCATTTGCGCGGTTCGGAGGGGGATTCGAGCGAAGCGCCAGGAGGGGCGATACCCGCCCGGCCGTACCCGAGAATGAGTCATGCCCCAGGGGCAAAACTCATAAGCGCATCAGACTGCCCAATACGAGAGAAACTCGCGTCCAGCTTCGCTTGTTGGATGCGAGAGCACCTGATCGGTCGTACCTTTTTCCACGACACAGCCGGCTGCGAGCATGACGGCATCATGCGAGATGCGACGCGCCTGTGACGGCGCATGCGTGGCCATAATCGTCAGGCAGCCCGTGCGTTCGCGATAGCGTTCAAGAGTTTCCTCCGCAAGCAGCGTACCGGCGATGTCCATCGATGCGGTCGGCTCGTCAAGCAGCACCACATCGAGGTCACGCACGAGCAGGCGCGCAAGCGCCACGCGCTGCGCCTCGCCGCCCGAAAGCCCACTTCCACGCGCATCGGCCATTTCCCACATGCCCACATCTCGCAAAGCCCGCTCGACGCGCGCTGTGACCTCCGATTTCGAAAGCTTCATGCCGTCGAGCGCGAGCGCCACGTTGCGCGCAACCGAAAACCCGAAGGTATAGCTTTTCTGAGGCATGTAGCCGACGCGCACGTCATCACGCAAAATGTCGCCTTCAACATCGATTGCCCCACCCGATGCTGGAATGACACCTGACAGCACGCGCAACAGCGTTGACTTCCCGCTACCGTTGGGACCAACGAGGGCATACGAGCGACCTGCTTCGAAGCCAAGGTCGTCTATATCGAGCACGACACGCTCGCCGTAGACCTTTCGCAATCCTTGCAATTTCACGCAGAAATGCCCGCTCATCGACCCACGCCTCCCAAACGGCCCCCACGCGTATGGCTCGTTGCGCCTTCCGCTTCGGGAACGGACGTGCGCTCCTGCAACGTAAGCGCAATTGAGTTGATGACGAACGATACAACAAGCAGAGCCACACCCAGGGCGACGGCGTATTCGAAGTGCCCCATATTCGTCTCGAGCATGATTGCGGTCGTCATGACGCGCGTCTTGTACTGGACGTTGCCGCCTACGAGCATAACGGCACCCACTTCGCCAATCGAGCGCCCGAAGGCTACGAACACGATTGAGAGCAGCTGCGAACGACATTCGTAAAGAAGGCACGCTAGTTCTCGACTGCGCGAAAGCCCCATGCCATGAGCCGTTTCGTGCACGCGCGGGGCAACGCCCGCAATCGCGGTAGCCGAAAGCCCGCACACAATCGGCGTGATGAGCACAACCTGAGCTGTCACCATCGCCTGCAGCGTATACAGAAGCTTCAACGTACCGAGCGGACCGGAGCGGGACAGGATGAAATACACGATAAGACCTGCCAATACGGGCGGCAGGCCCATGAGCGTGTTCAATATGCGCATGAGGAGGCGTTTACCGCGAAAACGGTACAGCCCGACGAGCACGCCGAGTGGCACGCCTATCACAGTCGAGATGGCTGTGGAAAACGCAGCCATCTGGAGGGTCAAAAGGATAATCTGCGACAGCTCGCTACCCGGCGTGAACATGAGGCTGAAAGCCTTGGCGAGTTCTTCCATATTCGCAAAGAGCCCTGTGCCGCGCTGCGGTGAGTGAGTCACGCCCCAGGGGCGAAACTCACCCGGACGGGCCGTGCCCGATGAGTCGTGCCCCAGAGGCGAAACTCACCTGGACGGGCCGTGCCCCAGAATGAGTCACGCCCCAGGGGCGAAACTCATTGGTGAGCCGCTAACGCATGCTGCCATAATGCAGCACACCCGGCATATGAGGTCGCACCGACCACACATACCGAGCACAGAGCACAATCAGGCGTTTATTTCTCGAGCAGGGTGAACAGCGGCTCACCGTATTCCTCGACGCCATAGCTCGCGATGAGCGCGGAAGCCTCGTCGCCAGTCATCCACTCGATGAAAGCGTTAGCGCCATCGATGTTGGTATCAGGCCATTTCTCAGGATTGACGGCAATCATCGTGTAGGTGTTCTTCATGTCATCAGATTCGCCGAGCAGGATCTCGAGCGATTCCTTTGCATCGTTCGAAAGGAACGTACCCTTATCCGAAAGCGTATAAGCCTGACGCTCGGCAGCTTGGGTCAGGGTCGCGCCCATGCCGGAACCCGCGTTGATGTACCAATCCTGACCGTTCGGGTCAACGCCGGCAGCCTCCCAAATCTGAAGCTCCTTCTTGTTCGTGCCCGAATCGTCGCCGCGCGAGACGAACGGTGCCTTAGCATCGGCGATAGCTTTGAACGCATCAGCAGCGGTCGTGCAGTTCTTCACGCCAGCCGGATCGTCCTTTGGACCGACGATGACGAAATAGTTGTACATAAACGGGACGCGCTCGACACCATAACCTGCATCAACGAACTCTTCCTCGCTTGCCTTGGCGTGCACGAGCAACGCATCAGCGTCCCCCTTCTCGCCCTTCTCGATAGCAGCGCCAGTACCAGCGGAGGTGACCTCCATCTTATAGCCAGTAGCCGCTTCGAAGAACGGCTGCAGGTACGGCAGCAGGCCGGAATCGTTCACTGACGTAGTCGTCGAAATGCGAATGACAGCATTTTCGGGCGCCGGCGCTGCTTCAGAGGAAGCGGCCTCGGCAGAGGCAGCCTCTGCGGAAGCAGCCTCGGATGATGCGGCGGCCTCGGCGGAGGCAGACGCCTCAGAAGATGCAGCGGCCTCAGACGATGCAGCTTCTGAAGAAGCGCTTGCCGCACTACCCGAACCGCTTGAACATGCGGTAAGGCACAAAGCGAACAGCGCTGCAAAAACTATCGCGAATAGTGCTTTGGTTCTGCTGGACTTTTCCATGGTTCCCCTTCCATCATTAACCCCAAAAGAAATGCCGAAACGACGTGACCCTAGCGCCGATACGACAGCTATAGCCTACTTCATCACGTTTCGTAATGATTCGTCACTTCGGAGAACACATGCAAACAAAACAATGGGTCGCGCCCCAGACCAGACGTGCGCCCCCGCCCATCACGCGCCCATTTATCCCATATTTCCAAACGGAGATAAAGAGCGCGACCATTGTGAGGGCTTCGGTTGCGCCGCGCACGAAACAAGTAGCATATTTAGTATACGAGGGCAAAACTCGTTAGGGAAAAAAGTACGGCCCACAAGCGAGTTGCTCCCCAGAAACGAGACTCGCTTGCGAATGTCGCTGCCTGTTTTAATGCCGTGGCGCGATACGGCGCAAGTGCAGGCCGGAGCGGCGGGATACCCGCCAAGTGTGTGGGAATGTGCTCGCGGAGGTGCGGTTTTTCCACACACTTGCGGCGTATTCCGCCATGGGAGCGGGGCCGCGGCGCGATAGGGCGCAAGTGCAGGCCGGAGCGGCGGGATACCCGCCAAGTGTGTGGGAATGTGTGCGCGCGGGTACGGCATTTCCACACACTTGCGGCGTATTTGGCCATGGGCTATTTATGAGTCACGCCCCAGGGGCGAGACTCATAAGCAAAGCGGGCGCCCGGTGAGCGCGCGACCGGCGATTCTGCAGCGCTGCGAAGCAGCGCGAAGCCAAGCCGACGCGGGCCCTCCCGGGCGCCCGCGGTGGGACAGCAGCCAATCTGCCGAATGAGTCATGCCCCAGGGGCGAGACTCATCGGGCCCGGCATCTGGGATGAGCCATGCCCCAGGGGCGAGACTCATCCCCCACCCAGGGGCACGACTCATTGCCAAGCAATCTACACGTCCGAATGCATCTGCGCGATTTCGGCAAGCGTGAAAATCGGCCCGTCGAGGCAGACGAAATGTCCGCCCATGTTGCAGCGTCCGCACTTGCCCACGCCGCACTTCATGCGCATCTCGAGCGTCGTGATGATATGCCCCTCGTCAAAGCCCGACTTGACGAGCGACTCGCGGCACGTGCGCGAAAGCGACGGACCGCCGCAGATGACAGCGACACGGTTGCCGTCTTCCGGCCCCAGGTCAAGCGTCTCCAGATATGGCGCCGTATAGGCCACAGCCCCATCCCAACGCGGATCCTCGCGATACAAGGACACGTGCACGTGCATGTCCGGCTCGTTCGGCCAGATCTCGAACAGCTGCTCCTTGAAGACGAGGTCATCGTAGGTCGAACCCGAGTACACCAAATCGATACGCCCGAAATCCTCTCGATGCTCCAAGCAGTACAGCAAGAACGAGCGCACGGGCGGAAGCCCGATACCGCCTGCGATGAACAACATGTCGCGACCCTTGCATGCATCGGTCGGCCACCAGTTGCCGTACGGGCCACGCAGAGACACCTCGTCTCCTTCAGCCAGCTCATGAAGCTGTTCGGTCACGAGGCCAACCTTCTTGACGGTGAACTGGACCCATTCGTCGCTCTGGGCAGACACGACGAACATGCACTCGCCGTAGGCCAGCAGACCGAACATGCCCAGCTGTCCCGGTTCGCAGTCGAAGGGCTTCTTGCCATCCAGCGTGACCAGGCGGAAGGACTTCACATCGGGCGTTTCCTGAATAATCTTGTTCACGCGGCACACCTGCGGAATGAGCGGGCGCTCTCCTTTGGCGCAGCCGTGTGCGATTTCGATACCAGCCATAATCGCCTCCAATCTAGTCGGCCCGCGCCGCGCCTGCCGATTCGACTTCGGCGGCTCCAATATCGTCAATCAAGCGCGTGATGTCGAGCGCAACGGGGCATTTCTCCACGCAACGGCCGCAGCCGACGCACAGCGACATGCCGTAGCGGCGCTCGAAGAAGTTCAGCTTATGCATGAAGCGGTTGCGTACGCGCTCGAGTTTTTGGGGCCGGGGATTGTGCCCGCCTGCCATCGCCGTGTACTCCGAGAACA
>CADBQL010000411.1 GCA_902796815.1 uncultured Coriobacteriaceae bacterium
GTAATCAGATAGTAGGCGAGCAGCATGAGTCCTGCCATGCCCCAGGTCGGGGGATAGACAGAAGCGATGGCGCGGATGCCGCCGAACGTGTTCACGAAGATATAGAGCAGTACGAGACGCAGTCCGCACATGTTGCCCAAGATAATCGCCATGGGCTGCCAGGAACGGCCGGCGCCACGGGCAGCGTTGCTGAACGTCTCGAGGAACGCGTAGAAGAAGTAGAACGGAAACGTAATTTGCATAACCGTCACGCCAGCTGTAACGGCAAGGGGATCGCTGCTGAACAGGCCAACCGCTTGGGGTGCGATGGCAAGCATGATGGCGGCGATGACAAGCGCTGCGCCCACGCCGATGCCAAGTGCAACCCGGATGCCTTTGCGAGCGCGATCAGGCTGATTAGCGGCGATGTTGTGGCTTACGAAGACCATGACAGTCTGTCCAACGGCCATCATCGGGTTGTAGATGAAGCACTCGAGCTGGAAATAGTAGGCAAAGCCGGCAATTTCCTCGACGGTGAGCAGGTTGATTTGCGACTGAATGATGAGGTTCGAAAGCGTGATGGACATCATCTGGATGCCGGCTGGAACGCCGATTTTCAGAATCTTCGCAAGCATTTCGCCGTCGAAACGCATTTTGTTCAAGTGCAAGCGATGACGTTCCTCAAGGCGCAGCAGGTAGCGAATTGCGAGCAGTGAGCATACGAGCTGGGCGCATACGGTCGCGATGGCAGGGCCGATAAGGCCGAAGCCGAGAACCGTGACAAGCAATATGTTGACAACGAGGTTGATGAGTCCGCCGATAAGCTGGTAAATCATCGGGGATTTGGAGTTTCCGAGTGCGCGGATGACGCCTGAGAGAAGGTTATAAGCAACCATCGGCAATCCGCTGATAAAGTAGACGCGCAGGTATAGGACGGCATCATCAAAGATCTCGGCTGGCGTTTGCAACCATGCAAGAAAGACGGGAGAGAGTACGATACCGATAATCGTCAATGCCGCGCCTCCGACGAACGCGAGCGCAGCGGTTGTATGAAGCGCCTTTGAGTAATCGTCATGATCTGCTTGCACGAAGTGACGCGAGACGATGACACTTCCTCCGACGCCAAGGCCATTGAAGAAGTTGACGAGACAAGCGAGCAGAAGGCCGCTCGCCGCGATGGCTGCAGACGCTTGCGTGCCGATGAACTGGCCTGCGAAAATCTGGTTGACGAAGTTATAGAGCAGCTGAATGAGGCTGGCAAATAATAGCGGAAGAGCGAACGATACGATTTGCTTCCAAATCGTTCCGCTTGTGAGCTCGCGGGTTGTCTTTGACACGGCAGCGTACCTCTGGGTCTTGCGGGATGAAAGGGTATTCTAGAACTTAAATCATTATGGTTACATTGTTGCCCTGCACGGTTGTGCAAGCAAGCTCTCATTGCGAAAACCATAAGATAAAAAGGCCTATGGTTTGTGGTTTTTGGAGCGAGTCATTGGTGGGTCGAATTGCATCGTCCAGATGTTCGTCTGAAGAATGCCACGCATTTCAGCGAAATGATTTGATGCCATGCTTTTCAACCAATATCGTACT
This sequence comes from uncultured Coriobacteriaceae bacterium, assembly GCA_902796815.1. GTDB lineage: Bacteria > Actinomycetota > Coriobacteriia > Coriobacteriales > Eggerthellaceae > UBA9715. The sequence continues at coordinate 1,570 of CADBQL010000411.1, forward strand.
CGTTACCAAAAATGCGCCCCCGCAAAACGAGAGCAGGGGCGCATTGCGAGTCGGGCTATGATGAGGTTCTATTAGACCAGAACCTCGCAGTCGGGCTCGATGTCAGCAAACAGCTTGAGCGACTGCTTGAGGGCGGCATCGAACTTGTCATCCTCGGCGTCGAGCGTGAACTTGTAGGTCATGGCGTTCACGGAAGCGCTCTTGACGCCATCGAGCTTCTCGACTGCATCCTTGATCTTGCCGGCGCAGTTGGCGCAGAGTTCACCGTCGAGTTTGTATACCTTACGCATGATAATCTCCTTTTCAATCAGGTCATATGATTGCTTGTTCATATGTTCAATTGAATCTTACGATAGACCGAAGCACTTGTCAAGCAAAACGATGAGTTTTGCCCCTGGGGCAAAACTCATTTGCAATGCGAAGCCAAGACGACGCGCATCCCAGGCGACCGCTCCGAAATGGGACGTGTTATACCCGAGAGTCGCGCCCCGATTCTAGTCGCCGTTACGGTAGCCAAGATAGTCGATGAAGCGTTTCGTGGCGAGGGGGAGGGATTCCCGGTCGCGCATGGCGAGCGCGAGTTCGCGGTATTGCGGCACATCGAAGCTTTTTTCCACGATATTGAAAGGAAGGCGCTGCAAGATAAGGGAAGGCTGCACGCTGATGCCGAGGCCTTTTTCGACCATGGCGAATACGGCGTAGTCGTCCCAAGTGGTCATGCTCGACTGCACGCGCACGCCATACTCTTCGAGCATGCCGACGATGTCGGAGTCGCCCTGCTTGTCGATGGTCATGAACGGATAGTCCCCGAGCGCTTGGATGGGGAAGCGATCGGCCTTGGCCATGGGGTGTCCTGGCGCCATGACGACCTTGAGCTCGTCGCGTTCTAGATAGATGGTGTCGAAGGTCGGCTTTGTCGGCAAGCGCACAAATCCGCAGTCTACTTGGCCTTCTGCTATCATGCGCTCGACTTCGCTGTAGCCGCGCGTCGTAATCTCGTAGTCGATGTTGGGATAATCGTCGCGGAAATGCTTGATGATCGACGGCAGCCAATGGGTTGCAACGCTCGTGACCGTGACGATGCGGATAAGGCCTTTTTCCAATCCGCTCATTGCATCGATACGCGCTTGAAGGCGGCCGTGCTCATCGCAAACTGCTTGAACGGCTGGAGCGAGCTCATGTCCCTCCGAGGTGAGACGCACGCCGCCGCGGTCGCGTTCGAGTAGCTTGACGTTCCATTCGTGTTCCAAGTCGGCGATCATGCGACTGATACCCGATTGGGAGTATCCGAGCGTTTCGGCTGCCTTCGTGAAGCTACCGAGATTTGCCGCGGTCAGGAATGCTCGATATTTCATGAGCGCACCGTCCATATGCCGCCCTTTCCAGAAGTATGATTTCTATCTTCTCTACGTATATCTTGGAAGAGTTTAACACTTTTACCTCGTTATATGAGAAATACTCATGTTAAACATGAATAAGATTTGCAATTTGATATCACGAAAACGAATGGTATGTGCATTGCTCGCACAAGCGCTTCGATGACCTGCGAACATGTTGCAATTATGTTCTATGAAAGCAATATGCATGATTTATGCTCATGATAAACATGAAAATCATTCGCTTTTCAGATTGAAGGTCGTGATGCATACTAACAATTGTCACAAGCAAGAGATGGGAGTTACAAATGACCAAGATGAACAAGAACAACAGCGGCCTCCTCGTCTGCGGTGCCTGCGCAGTTTCCGCAAATCCCGATTCGAACGAGCCGTCTTCCGTCGAGCTGATCGGTCATGCCGTCAAGAGCCTCTTCGGGCGCAGGGCTGGACGCAAGCCTATGGATTACGCGCTGACGAAAATGCGCTAAACCTTAAACGAGACGCAAATAATTCTCCCCCAGCCCCTCCGCTTCCCCGCAGGAGGGGCTTTCGTTTTTGCTGGCGTCATCGGCCGTGAGCTCAAATCGTAAGATTGCCCAAATATGCAGGTCTGCCGCTTGTTGCCGCTTGGTGTTTCGTTATCATGGTCAGAATTGCATGTGATGGTGAAAGGATGCTGATGGAGTCGCTGTTCAAGGTTCGTGAACGGGGAAGCACGTGGGGTCGTGAAGCCGTTGGCGGGCTGACCACGTTTTTGGCCATGGCCTACATCGTTGCGGTAAATCCTGCCATCCTTGTGGAGGCGGGTGTGCCGTTTCAGGCGGCGCTTACCTCGACGTGCCTGAGTGCGGCGCTTCTGACGATTACGATGGGATTAGCGGCGAACCGTCCGCTTGCGCTTGCGCCCGGTATGGGACTCAATGCCGTCGTCGCGTACACGCTCTGCTTGGGAATGGGCGTGGATTGGCGCGTTGCTATGAGCGTTGTCCTGGTGGAAGGTCTGGTCATTTTCTTGCTCGTGCTCTGCGGGCTGCGGCGTGCCATTATGGATGCAATTCCCGTCGATTTGAGGCTTGCCATCGGTATCGGTATCGGCATTTTCGTTGCCTTCATCGGTCTTAAAGGCGGCGGCATCGTAACCGATGATGCCTCGACGCTGCTTGCGCTCGGCAATCTCGGATCGCCCGCGTGCATTGTATCGATCGTGTCCATTTTGGTTGCGGTGGTGCTTCGCGCGCTGCATGTGCCCGGAGCGCTCCTCATCTCCATCGTTGCGGGAACGCTTGTCGGCATTCCGCTTGGCGTATCGATAATCCCCGAAACCTGGAATTTCGGGTTGGATTTTTCGGCTTTCGCCGCACCCTTGCAAGAAGATCCTGCTACCGGAATGATGGCTATCGTGCGAGCGGCGACGCAACCCGCTTTGCTCCTAGCCGCATTTTCGTTGCTGATGAGCGATTTTTTTGACACGATGGGCGGCGTTGTCGCAGTTGGCAGGCAGGGTGAGTTCGCCGATGAGCTGGGAAGGGTGGAAGATCTGCAGCCCATTCTCACGGTCGATTCGCTCGGCGCAGCAGTAGGTGGATTCTTAGGTGCGAGTTCGGTGACTGTCTACGTAGAGTCGGCGGTAGGTGCAGCGGCTGGTGCCAGGACGGGCTTCTCTAACATCGTGGTAGGCCTGCTGTTTGTGGCGTGCGCGTTCTTCTCACCCGTGGTCGGCATGGTATCGGGTTCAGCAACATGCGGGGCGCTTACAGTCGTGGGCTATCTCATGATGACGTCAATCGGCGATATTAACTGGAACCGCTTCGAACTTGCGTTTCCTGCCTTCGCCATCGTTGCGGGAATTCCGTTCACCTACTCGATCACCAATGGTATTGGCCTTGGCTTCATTTCGTACGTCATCATCATGATCGTCACTGGTCGCGCCCGTGAGGTGCGTCCCCTTATGTGGGTCGCAAGCGTCGCCTTCCTCGCGATGTTCGCATTTGCGGCAGCAGCGTGACATAAAGTCGGGTTTTTTGTCATCAAGCGAAACGGTCGGCAATTGAGGTGCGCCAGCTCTGTTGCTGCGCTCTGACCTCGTTCGACGCGCATGCGAAAGGCGCGACGCGAAGTCGGGCATGGCATAGAGCCGGGCTCCTCGCGGCCGGGCGCTCCCGCCAAAACATGACTAAAAGGATTGATGACAAAAAACCCGACTTCCTGTCATCGTCGGGGAAAAGACGAACCCGCCCGAAGGGGAGCGCGGGCGGGTTCGATCGGGTGACTGTGCGGGTCGCGCGCTACGCGTGGGCGACGGCGGCGCGGCGCTCGGAGCGCTGCTCGGAGCGGGAGGTGAGGCGGCCGATGAACTTGACGAGCTGGTCGACCGAGGTCGTGACCTTGCCGTCCTCCTCGATGACTACTGCGCAGCCGCATGCCATGACGTTGGTGTTCTTCTTCATTTCGGTTCCTCCTCTACAGGGTTGCGGCCCCGCGGGCCCCGTGCCCGCCTGCCTCTCTTTCGATGGCCCTAGTATGGCACGCGCCGCTCAATCTGAAAAGCGAATGTATTTCATGTTTAAGATTACGATACGTCATGCAATCAAGGGGCTCCCCTGTTTTTGCAAGTGAATCGGCCTGGCGCATCCAGAAACCGCGCATCCGTCATCGATTGGATGATGAAATCGCATCCATGGTGCCGTTGCGTGGCCTAATCCGACTGAGGATCGAGGTCGATGGGAACCTGCTCCTTGACGACATAAAGCATGCGGTTAAAGTCGAACATGGTCGTTTCGGCGACGACCTCTTCGAAGAAGCTGCCGCGTACGGCGTACTCGTTCGAACGCACGAAGTCCATGAGCGTCATGACCGCCCTGGAAATGGCGATTCCATCGCTCATGTAGCGCTGGTCGTACATCGAAGCGTAGTAACCCGCCTCCAGGTATTCAACTTTCTCAAATATGGACGTTTCTTCCGGCCAAATTGCTGCGGCGGCGTACACGATGCGCCCTTCGCCCATCTCCTCCGAATCGAAGAAGGCGCCGACGTTATGGAAATACTTGAACGGCACGCCCTGCTCTCGGAAGGCCTCCTTGACCGATTCGAGCGCATCGTACCAGGCAGCACCGCTGTCAATTGCTGCCGTGTAGGGGCTGATGGGGAAGCGCACGAAGGCGCGCCGGGGTTGATATTCCACGAAGCAATGGCGCAGTGCGGGCGGGTTGAGGAACATGGTTTGGTTCTCGATGTGCGCCTGCAAGACGGCGCGGTCCTGTTCGAGTCGAGCAATGCTCGCTTCGACCTGCTCCAATCGCTTGTGCAGGATGTCGAGGTAGCGAAGGGAGTCCTTGCGGTCGAGGATGTCTTTGATGTCGTCGAGCGAAAGCCCCACCTCGCGCATCTTCACGATCTCTTCTATCTGTGCGCTGCGCTCTTTTTGGTAATAGCGGTAGCCGTTCGTCATGTCGACCGCATCGGGGATGAGGATGCCCTTGTCCATGTACACTTGGAGCGCCTTTTTCGTCACGCCCGTCGTGCGCGCAAATTCTCCCGAGCGTAACAGGTTGTGTTTCATGGCAAATCCCTCCATCGATGGTACATGGTTTCATTTTACTAAACCAACTGCAACCTTAGGGAGCGGTTTTTTCGCGCCAAAATGATAAAAAAGAAGCGAAATTCTGTGAGCAACAATTCAAAATTGTAAATTCTAATAGAGAAGATACCACGTCA
>CADBQL010000412.1 GCA_902796815.1 uncultured Coriobacteriaceae bacterium
CGAGCCATATAGTGCGGCGGATCTGAATTGGAATGATAAGGCCAGCCGTTCTTCGGTTGAGATGAACGACGAGTCGTGCCGTCCCGCCATCGCCGCGAAGGTCAACGACATGGCGGCATACGACACCGTGTTCGTCGGCTTTCCCGTGTGGTGGTACGTGGAGCCGCGTATCATTGACACGTTCTTGGAGGCTTACGACTTCGCAGGCAAAACGATCGTGCCCTTTGCGACGAGCGGCGGCAGCGGGTTGGGACGCGCCCCGCAGCGCATGCAGGCCCTCGTGCCAGGCGCGAAGGTGCTTGCGGGCGGGCTGCTTAACGGTCGCCCCGCGAAGGCAGAGCTCGCCAAGTGGGCCGAGAAGGCGCTGGAGGCTTAAGAGATGGAGTATACGAAACTCGGTGCGAGCGACCTGAACGTATCGCGTATCTGCCTGGGATGCATGGGCTTTGGCGATCCGAGTGCAGGTCAGCACTCGTGGACCGTCGATGAGGAAGCCACACGCGCTATCGTGAAGCATGCGCTTGACGGTGGCATCAATTTCTTCGACACAGCCATCGCTTACCAGGGCGGCACGTCGGAGGCGTACTTGGGTCGGGCCCTGCGCGACTTCGCTCGACGCGACGACGTGGTGGTGGCAACGAAGTTCTTGCCGTGTACGGCTGACGAGATTGCCCAGGGCGTCACGGGCCAGCAGCACATTGCCAACAGCATCGATGCGAGCTTGTCGCACTTGGGGATGGACTACGTTGACCTTTACATCTACCACATGTGGGACTACAACACACCGCTGCTCGACGTGATGGAGGGGCTCTCTCAGGTCGTTGCTGCTGGCAAGGCGCGCTACATCGGCATCGCAAACGTGTACGCCTGGCAGCTCGAGAAGGCTAATGCTCTTGCCGAGCGCGAGGGTTTCCCCAAGTTCGTGAGCGTTCAGAATCATATGAATCTGATTTTCCGAGAGGATGAGCGCGAGATGGTGCCGTGCTGCGCCGAGGAGGGCATCTCTCTCACGCCCTACAGCGCGCTTGCGAGCGGACGGCTCTCGAAGCGCCCGGGCGAGACGAGCAAGCGGCTCGAGGAGGATGCCTACGCCAAGTTCAAGTACGATGCTTCGGCTGAGGCGGACGCGCTCGTAATCGAGCGCGTGGCCGAGGTTGCCGATGCGCACGGCGTCTCGATGACTGAGGTTTCACTTGCGTGGCTGCTCACCAAAGTCGCTTCGCCTGTCGTGGGCGCGACCAAGTCGCATCACGTCGACGGCGCAGTTGCCGCCGCCGATCTAAAGCTTTCCGATAACGAAATCGCCTACCTGGAGGAGCCCTATGCTCCGCATGCCATCGTTGGGGTGATGGCGCAGAACAAGCCTGCTGATGCTGGCAAGGAACATGTGTGGCTTGCGAACGCCAAATACCTGAAGGGGGAGAAGCGGTGAAAATCCTGGTGTTGCAGGGGAGCCCCAATCTAGACGGTTCGACCGCCCTGCTTGCCCACGAGTTTGCTCTCGGCGCGCAGGAAGTCGGGCACGACGTGGAGATTGTTGACGTGGCCGCCCTCGACGTAGCGCCCTGCACGGGTTGCGTGGCGTGCGGCTATGGCGGGCCCTGCGCTCTATCCGATGATTTCGATGACCTGCGCGAGAAAATCCTTTCCACCGACATGCTCGTGTTCGCTACGCCGCTGTACTATTACGGCATGACGGCGCAGATGAAGGCCGTCATCGATCGCTTCTGCTCGGCGAATCCGCGCATCTCTGGAAAGCACCTGAAGTCAGCGCTGCTCTCCGTCGCGTGGAACGACGATGGTTGGACTTTCGCCGCGTTGGAGGCCCATTACGAAACGCTCGTGCGCTACTTGAACTTGCGCGATTGCGGGCGCGTGCTCGTCGGAGGTTGCGGAACGCCCTCCATGACCGCGCGGTCGGGGTTTCCTGCCAAAGCGCGCGCCTTGGGCGCGTCGGTTTAGAAGGCGTGCGTCATTGCCTCAAAGTTTTGAGACGCTAGGAGGCACTCGGGCGAGAGAAGAAAGCAAGGTGCCGGCCGCCCCTTTGATCAGGCGTAACTTTTGAAAGGAGTCTTCACGGCGGCCCTGTTTTATTCTGTGGCGATTTCGCTGCGTAGGGCGTCGAGGAACACCTGGGCCTGACGAGTAGGCAACGTCTTTCGCCATACAAGCCCATGGCGTGATTCGATACGTGGTTCCAGGGGTATGAAAGCCATGTCGGAAACGCTGCTCGTTACGAGAATCTCGTCGTATGCGAAGGCCACGCCGAAGCCGGCGCGGATGAGCCACTTGGCGTTCATCCCGAGGCTGTAGGTCGCCACGACGTCAACGTCGTCGGCGTGGGGCCCGAGCCAGTCGTGCAGCGGCCCTACCTTGGTGCCCTGGCGTGACGTGATGAGTTTTCGGTCCAGCACGTCTTCGATTCGTATGCAGTCGAGTGCAGCGAGCGGGTCGTCGCGCTTCACGACAAGGCCCCACACGTCGGGGTCGGGCAATTCTAGCAGGTTTAGGTTCACGTGGGTTTGCAAGTCGCATTCCAGCAGGAAGTCGTACTGGCCGCGCACGAGGCCGTCCATCAAGTCGGCGGTCGTGCCGCTGTACAGCTGGAAGTCGATACCGGGATACTCCTTGCGGACGCGCATCATGGCGTTGGTGAGGAAACGCATGGCCTTCGTTTCGCCTGCGGCGATGTGCACGCTGCCCGAGACCGTTTTCGCGGGAAGCGAGATGTCGGCGTCGGCCTTTTCGGCCAGGTCGATGATCGATTCGGCGTAGTTGGCCAGCATCACGCCGTGCTCGGTGGGCACGATGCCGGCGTGCCCC
>CADBQL010000413.1 GCA_902796815.1 uncultured Coriobacteriaceae bacterium
CAATGACCTCTTCTTGGTGCTTGATGTAGTAATGCAGCACCTCTTTGAGCGAAAGCACGCGCGGCACACCATCGACGAGCGCGAGCATGATAACGCCGAAGCCGATTTGCAGCTGCGTGTGCTTGAACAGCTTGTTGATCACGACCTGCGGCATCGCGTTCTGCTTGAGCTCGATGATGATATCGATGCCCTTGCGGTCGGCTGCGTCGTGGATGTTGCTAATCTCGGGCAGCTTCTTGTCGCGCACGAGCTCGCCGAGTTTCTCGAGCAGGCGATTGCGATTGACCTGGTACGGAATCTCGGTGATAACGATGTTGGACTTGCCGTTCTTGAGCTCGTCGATGTGGTATTTGGCGCGGATGGTCAAGCTGCCACGGCCGGTTTCGTAGGCATCGACGATGCCCTTCGTGCCCATGATTTCGCCACCAGTGGGAAAATCAGGACCAGGAAGAACCTTCATCAAGTCGGCCGTGGTGCACTCGGGATTGTCGAGCATCAGGCAGACCGCATCGATCGTCTCGCCGAGATTGTGCGGCGGAATGTTGGTCGCCATACCAACGGCAATACCAGCCGAACCGTTGACCAGCAAGTTTGGGAAACGTGCGGGCAGCACTGTCGGCTCGGTGAGCGACTCGTCGTAGTTGGGTTGGAAGTCGACCGTCTCCTTGTCGAGGTCACGCAGAAGTTCCATTGCTGCCTTGTCAAGGCGCGCCTCGGTATAACGCATGGCTGCTGCCGAGTCGCCGTCGATCGAACCGAAGTTTCCGTGACCATCGACGAGCGGCACGCGCATATTGAAAGGCTGGGCCAGGCGGACCATCGTGTCATAAACAGCCACATCACCATGGGGATGGTACTTACCAATAACGTCGCCGACCGTACGAGCCGACTTCATGTGCGCACGGTTGGGAGTATAGCCCGACTCGTTCATCGCATATAAAATACGTCGATGAACAGGCTTTAGGCCGTCACGCACATCCGGCAGCGCACGACTGACGATGACGCTCATCGAGTACTCGAGGAACGATGTCTGCATCTCCTTGCCCAAAAACGCGCTGCGTACGATCGTGCCTTCGCCACCGTTCGCGCCTTCGACAATCTCGCCATGGGCGGCCGGCATGTCGACCATGAGCGATTGGGCCCGCATCTCTTCCGAAAAAGCCCCGCCTATACGCGACTGGTCTTCCTCATCCTCATCATCGTTATCTGCTAGGATGTCATCCTCTTCGGATTCCTCATCCTCTGCTTCGAAGTCCTCTTCCGCCCTGTTCAAGAACTCGTCGAAAGCATCATCGCGATTGTTGTCTTCTGCCATTAAGCCGCTCCTTGAATGCTAATTGTTGATGACATAAAGTCGTGTTTTTTGTCATCAAGCATTTTAATCATAATTAAAGTATTCCCAGTTCATTTCCGTTTTTTACATCAACTAGCATTTTCCTTCATGTTGTTTTCAACAAAATCGTTCGCCGAGTTATTGTCGACTAAATTACTTAATGACAAAAAACACGACTTTATGTCATCATCACCTAGATGTCCAGGAAACGTACGTCGCGTGCGTGCGATTGGATGAAATCGCGGCGCGGTTCGACTTTGTCGCCCATAAGATCGCTTACAGCGCGTTCGGCTTCGGCGGCATCGTCGATGTTGACCTGCAAAAGCGTGCGGCTCGCGGGCTCCATCGTCGTTTCCCATAGCTGCTCGGGGTCCATTTCGCCAAGACCTTTGTAGCGCTGGACGTCGAACTTGTCGGGGTTGTCGTACTCGGCAAGCGTGGCCGAAAGCGCACGTTCGTCGTAGATGTAACGTTCTACCTTCGTCGAGCGCGAATTCTTCTTCTTGAGACCGAAAATCGGCGGTTGTGCGATATAAATGTAGCCGCGGTTGATAAGTTCGGGCATGTAGCGATAGAAAAACGTGAGCAACAGGCAGCGAATATGCGCACCGTCGACATCGGCATCGGTCATGATGATAATGCGATGGTAACGAGCCTTGTCGGCATCGAAGTCGTCGCCAATATTCGTGCCGATTGCCGTAATCAAGCTGCTGATCGTGTCAGACGAAAGCGAGCGATGCAATCCCGCACGTTCGACGTTGAGAATCTTTCCGCGCAACGGCAAAATTGCCTGATACTTGCGGTCGCGTGCCTGCTTAGCGCTGCCACCTGCAGAATCGCCCTCTACAATGAAGATTTCGGACTCTTCGGGCTTCTTCGAGGAGCAGTCGGCGAGTTTGCCCGGTAAGCTGAACGAATCGAGCACGCCCTTGCGGCGCGTCGCCTCGCGCGCCTTGCGGGCGGCTTCGCGCGCCTTGAGCGCTTGGGATGCCTTATTGACAATGCGCTTGGCCGGCGTCGGATTTTCCTCGAGGTACTCGGCTAAGCCCTTGGTTACGGCCGTCTGTACGAGACCGCGAATCTCAGTGTTGCCGAGCTTGGTCTTGGTCTGGCCTTCGAACTGCGGGTCATGGAGCTTGACCGAAATGATAGCTGCAAGCCCCTCACGCGTGTCATCGCCCGAAAGGTTCGAGTCTTTCTCCTTCAAAATACCCTTTGAACGGGCATAATCGTTCACCGTACGCGTGACGGCCTGCTTGAAGCCGTCGAGGTGCGTTCCGCCTTCGGCCGTGTTGATGTTATTCGCAAACGCCATGACGCCGCTCGACGAATACGAGCTCGTCCATTGCATCGCGATTTCGACCGTACCATCTTCGTTTTCGGCGGCAAAGTAAATCGGCTTGTTCAGCGTCTCCTTGCCGTTGTTCAGGTATTTGACGAAGTCAACGATTCCGCCATCGTATTTGAAGACTACCTTCTTTGGCTCTTCCGCTGTCTCGCTTAGAAGTTCACGCGGATTAGAGCGCTCATCGGTGAGCTCAATCTTGAGGCCTTTATTCAAAAACGCCATTTCACGGAAGCGATTTA
>CADBQL010000414.1 GCA_902796815.1 uncultured Coriobacteriaceae bacterium
AGGCTTCGATACTGGTCGTACGCATCGTCAACCGAAATGACACCATATATCACCGCGCATGCCTCAAGGCAGCGATGCGCCTGCCCCTGTTGGCGACGGAAACGATCGAGCTCTTCAAAGTCACATGCCGCATACAACGGCTGCAGTTCATCTGGCACGAGCAGCGTGTATCCGTCCTCGCCTTTGAACAAGAACATATACGGCTCGAGCGGCCAGACGAAGGCGTATTTCGCAATGTCGTCGACTCCAAACCGAATGTCTTCGCCCGATACGAGACGTCGCGCAAGAGTATAGCTACCCTCCCCCGCTATCGAAAGCAGTGATTCGAACGCATCGACCGCATGGGGCAGCTCGGCGGCAATTTCATCGACCATCTGGGCTTTTTTCAAACGCTTCAAACCGCGCATGCCCAGTACAATTGCCACGTTTTCGAGCTCGTTCTTCGTCATGAGCGTCAGGCACGCGCGCAAAGAGCGTTGCGGCTCGCGCTTTTTGGCCCGCTTGTCGAATTCGCGCGGCGACGCAAAGATTGCGGGCGCCGTTTCGTCAAGCAGGTTGAACAGCGTCTGCTCGCGCGTCACGGGATCGAGGCCGGCAAGCGGACCTCGATGGAATCCCTCGGGCAGCTTTTCCTCATCACGCGCCGACTCACGCGCAACGTCGGCGAGCAGGGCTTCTAGCTCGCGATCGCGCTGCTCAGCCAAAAACGCCTGTGCTTGACGGGCAAAATCCTCACCAGTCACCGCAATACCCTTAGCGCAGCGGTTTTCGAACTCGTCTTGAATACGTTGAAGCTCCTGCGAAGAGTGGTCCGTATCGTAAGCCTGCAAGAAACCGTCGTAGACGATCAGGTCATCAAAGGGCAGCAGCACGAGCTCCACGTACGCAGGCGCAGGGCCAATTTCCTGCTCGAGCTCATACGTCACGCCGCATACCGAAAAAACGCCCGCCTCATTCATGAGCAAAGCGCGCCCCGATTGATAGCGCACAAGCGTGTAGAAGCCGGGCAGCGCGTTTTTCCAACTCGCGGCGAGCTTCAGGCAGTTTGAGGGCAAGCGGTTCGCGAAATCGCGCACGAAGTCGTCGATGATCTCGACGTTGTCCCACAGCGTGCGCGCGACCAGCGAGCTTTTGACCTCATCGATTGGAGTTACGTTGTTCAGGGTGAAATTCTCCACGACGTGAAAACGCTCGTTCACGTAGTAGAGCAGCGCATCCATCGTGTCGAAGAAGCGGTCGTTTTGCTCGTCGTTCAGTACCATATGATTCCACCTTTGTAAAACCGCCCGTTTGCATCTGCCTATTGTAGTGCATATGGTTTACAATCGCAGGCAATACACAGCAGGAAGAGCCGAGGGAAAGGATTGCGCGACACCGAGCACCGGGTGCTCGGATGCGGCCTGAAGGGTTTTGTTTTTCGGCCGCATACGACCGCTTCAAAACGTTTACGGAGGAGCGATACCTTTCTCCCCGCCTATCGACCCCGCTCGATACAAAGGAGCCGCGATGCCGATCATCGACGCACATGCCCATATCTATCCGATCAAGATTGCGTCGAAAGCAGTCGCAGCCGTCGGGCGGTTTTACGGCGTCGAGCAATCCATGGCGGGTGAGGGCTCGGTCGAGGACCTGCTGACCAACTGTGAGAAAGCGGGCATCACGCACTACATCGTGCATTCGGTCGCGACGACGGCTCGCTCCGTGCCGACGATCAACAGCTTCATCGCCGAGCAATGCGCCGAGCATCCCGAATTCATCGGTTTCGGCACGATGCACCCTGAGGTCGAGGATATGGAAGCCGAGGTCGAGCGGGCGCTTGCGCTGGGCCTGCACGGGTTTAAGCTGCACCCCGACACGCAAGAGGTCAACATGGACGACCCGCGGCTCATGAACTTCTACGAAATCATTGCAGGGCGCGTGCCGCTGACCGTGCATACGGGGGATTACCGCTACGAGTACTCGGACCCGCGGCGGCTCGTACGCATACTCAAGACGTTTCCCGATTTGGTTGTCGATGCCGCTCATCTGGGCGGATGGTCAATCTACGACGTCGGCTATGACATTTTGCACGAGGAACTGCTTGGCGAAGAGCGCCTGTTCGTAGACGCTTCGAGCTCGTTTACCTGGGTCGGGCGGCGCCATATGCGCGAGCTCATCCGCATGTGGGGTGCCGAGCGCGTCATGTTCGGCAGCGATTACCCCATGTGGGACCCTGCCCACGAGCTGAACGAAATGCTGCACTGCGACCTCACCGACGACGAACTCGAACTGGTACTCTGGCGCAATGCCGAGCGCTTCAGCGGCGTGAACGTGGCGTAAACGTGACATAAAGTCGGGTTTTTTGTCATTAAGTGATTTAGTCAGCAATAGAAGACAGGCAGTTGCTTCTCCAATTGTTGACCATTTGAGTTAATGACAAAAAACCCGACTTTATGTCATATCGAGGCGGACGCGGATCTTGTCGACGCGGAGGTTGTCCATTTCCTCGACGGTGAAATGGGCCGTCGGTTCGCCTTCGCCGAGGCTGGACGAGATTTGATCGCCCTCGGCGGGAATGCGATCGAACAGGGCGAGCAAAAGGCCGCCCGCGGTTTCGCATTCGTTAGCCTCTTCGGGTTCGAAACCGATGAGCTCGACCACATCGTCAATGGGCAGCGAACCGTCGATCAGATAATTTCCAGGCGTGATTTCCACAACGCTGCCATCGTCTCCATGGGCGTACTCGTCGGGCATGTTGCCGACGATCTGCTCCATGATATCCGACATTGTGACGATACCCGACGTTCCGCCGTGCTCGTCGACCACGACGGCAATCTTGGTGTGTTTGCGCTGAAGCAACGTGAGCAGCTTGCTCACCGAAATGCTTTCGGGCACCGCCTCAATCGAGCGGATGCGCAAATCCTCGACACTTGAAATCGAACCGGCGGTGTAGAGATCCTTGACATGCACGAATCCGACGATGCGATCCTTGCTGCCGCGGCAAACTGGATAGCGCGTAAACTTGTAGTTGCGAATATGCTGCAGATTGTCCTCAAGCGTATCCTCGATGTCCAAGCAAATCAAATCGGTGCGCGGGGTCATGATGGCCTCGGCATCCTTTTCGCCAATATCAAAAATATTGTCCACGTACTCGTTTTGCGCCGGATCGATGAGGCCACTTTCGGTACTCTCGTCGATGAGCAGCTTGATTTCCTCGTCGGTGTATACTTCGCGATCTTTGGCCGGATCATGTCCCGCCAGACGCACGGCACCGATTGTCAAGGTATTGAAAAGCCACATGATCGGATACGTGATGCGATAAAAAACGACGAGCACACCCGATGTGCGAAGCGCCCAACGTTCAGTCGAGAAAATCGCAAACGACTTGGGAATCTGCTCGCCAACGACCACGTGAAGCGTCGTCATCAGGATATAGCCGATGGCAACCGAAATCGACGTGATGGCTGCATCCGAAAGACCAAGTGGTGCAAAAACGGGTCTGACCAGCGCCGAAAACGCCGGCTCGCCAAGCCAGCCGAGCGCGAGTGACGCAAGCGTAATACCGAGCTGGCAGGCAGCCAGATACGCATTGACGTTTTCGGTGACGCGCTTAGCTGCCTTCGCGCCGGGCTTATGCTCCTGGAGCGCCATCTCAACCTGCGACGGGCGCACGCGCACCATCGCAAACTCAGCGATAACGAAAAAAGCGTTCATCGCCAAGAAGAACGCGACCAACACCAGACTCATGCCTATAGGCATACTTCGCAAGCACCCCTTCATTTTCGGTTGAGCTTCTTATTATAGTGAGATTGCGCGACGCGATGTGAATGTACGCTGGTTTTTTGATTTCGAATGAACGGAGAAAAGAAGGGGACGGCAGGTCAATCTGCAAATGCTTGGATGAAAAAACCAGGCCTTCTGCCATCTTGAAAAAGATACGCGAAGCATTAAACTAAGTGCCGTATCGTTTTGCAAAGTTTGCGACGCGCTCAGGAGGGTGCCAACTTTGCAGCACGGTACAGCGTGTCGGCCGTTCTCGAGAAAGGAAACACAAATGGCAGACGAAGAGAAAAAGGGCCTCGTTCAAGAGTTCAAGGAGTTCATTGACAAGGGCAACGCGATGGACATGGCCGTCGGCGTCGTTATCGGCGGTGCTTTTACGGCTATCGTCACCTCGCTGACCACCGACATCATCAACCCTCTGATCACATTGCTTTCGGGCGGCATGGTAAGCGAGGATGGCGCTGCGATTCCGCTGACGATCATGGGCTTCAATATCGGCAACTTCATTTCGGCGATCATCAACTTCCTCATCATCGCATGGGTCGTATTCATGCTGGTCAAGAGCATCAACAAGCTGAAGAACGCCGGCAGCTCGCTGCTCAAGAAGGACGAAGGCGAACCCGAGCCCGAGATGAACCCGCCCGCGTGCCCCTTCTGCCTCGAAGAGGTCAAGGAAGGCGCAACCCGTTGCCCGCATTGCGGCGGCGCCTTCGACGAGCCCGCAGCTCCGACGCCGGTCGAGGCATAACCCTCACGCACAACGCCAAGCACACCTGGGGCGGCCATCGCGGCCGCCCCTTTTTCGTGCGCGAAAGGCCATACCTCCAATGAGTTTTGCCCCAGGGGCGATACTCACTCGAGAATGAGTCACGCCCCAGGGGCAAGACTCATCGCGCATTACGATTCGAGCACGACCGACGAGCCCGTGCGTGTCTTGGTCACGACGAGCTTTTTGGGAATATTGGCCTTGAGATCCTCAACGTGGCTGATGATGCCGACAAGCTTTGCAGCTCCTGTCAAGTTCGAAAGCAGGCTGATAGCGTTTCCCAACGCTCCCTGGTCGAGCGAGCCGAAACCCTCGTCCACGAACATCGTGTCAAACTCGATACCGCCTGCATGCGCTTGCACGATATCCGAAAGCCCCAAG
>CADBQL010000415.1 GCA_902796815.1 uncultured Coriobacteriaceae bacterium
GCCAGCTCGTTTTGCGCCTCTGTTTGAGCGATTCGTTCTTCCATCTTCTTCTGGTCTGCCGCCCTGGTCAACTCGTTTTGCGCCTCTGTTTGCTTGATCTGGTCCTCCATCTTCGCTGCCTGCTCCTTGGCCAGGCTATCTCTCGTTCTGGCCAGCTCGTTTTGCGCCTCCGTCAGCGCGTTTTGGGCGGCGAACAGGTCTGAGAAGAGCTGCTGCATTGCGGCCGGATCGTTGGGGTCGAGGTTTGCAAAAGCATCCTGCGCATCTTTCAGGTTCGACTGGGCTAAGTCAATCAGGGATTGAGCGGCTTCTTCGCTGCGCACGATGCTGAAGATGGCCCCAAATTTTCTTCCTGTGAACGGACCCTTTCCGTACAGTGTCACTTCGTAGTCGCCTGGCTCGACGAAAGCAGGATCCTCGAACTTATGCGTCTCTTCGTTCCAAACCCCTTCCTTCTCCAATATGTAGTCGATGCCTGGCCGTAGCGTCTGCCCTTGGTATACCAGTTCCGGCACCAGCTCCTCTCCCGTGCTGATTGCGGGCTTGATTCTCGCCCTCTTGATTTGAATGCGGTCCGAAACATGGATTTTGTAACCGTAAAGGTCGGTGATGGTGATTGCGGCGTCAAAGGCCACGCCGTCGCCGTCCGTGTCGCCGATATCGTCGATATTGGAGATATCCATGAAGTCCAGGCTGATGGAATCAGCATTGCCTGCGGAGATGGTGAAGGGCTCATGGCTGATCGGAACGTAGATGTCTGGATCGAACATCCGTGTGACCACGAGCGCCGGCATGACGGTGATTGGCCTCGTGAGATTCTTCGGCTCGACCTGAACCGGAGCTGTATTTGTGTTCATGTAGTAAACAGATGTGAGCTTATGGCCGTCTTCGGGGGAGAACTCCAGCATGAGCTGGCGGGATGTCCCCGTTCCGTCCGTGCTGGTTTCGATGAGGGCGGGGACGTAGATGCCGTCTTCATCGGAAATGTAAATCGAAGCGACATGCTCTTCTCCGCCTGCGTCGTTGACGGCGTACCACTTCTCGTCAAAGCGGTCTACATTCCAAACGCTTCCGCTTTCGTTGTACCATCTGATTGCATCTCTGATGGAATCTCCCGTTGGCTGGCCGGAAATCGTACCTTTAATGGATCCTACCGAAAGCTGGCCTGCGCTGTTCACGGTCTTCTGGTCTTTGACGGAAAGCCCGCTGACATACGCTTCAAGTGCCGGCAGTTCGACGTAGATGCTTCTTTCTACGCTGTTTACGATGCGTTTCCGTGCGCCGTCGATCGTGACGGTGCAGGCTCCAGTTTCATCCTGCTCGAGTTTCTCGAGCTTGACCTCTTTAGCGTCCACGGCATCCCCCGCCTGCTGCGGAATCAGCACGTGGAACCAATTCGCCAAGCTTTCTTCATCAAGGCCTATCTTGTTCATGCACGGAACTACCAGTTCATCCCAGTTGCCGAAGTTGGGATCCTGCATCCGATTCATGACCAGATTGTAATCCACGTCACTCTTCCTCATGGTATCGAGCGCGTTCTCTTCGTCGTTGATTAGGTTGTTTATGGTTGCCCCTGAATAAAAAATCAGTTCGTAGTAGGCAACCGCCGCTTCATAGTCCTTCAGGAATCGTTTCCGCTTGTCAGTATCCGGAAGGCGGTTGATCACCGGGTCGAGCTCATCGAAATAGCTTGTCACGGATGTGAACATTTCCTTCCCGGGGAAATAAATTGACATGCCGGAAGCCTCGAGCTTGCCGTGTCCCAGCTCGTCGTCCAGCGTCCTGTAGAACTGCTCTTTCGTTACGATTCCGCTGGTGCCTCTCGCATACATGAACGTTTCATCTTCCAGCATTTGATTCAGCGTTCGCGAGATATCGTGATAGTCGTTGGCGTTGATGTAATAGTTATCGGCCTCGTCAATATGGTCCTCGGAGACTTCGGAAATGACAACGCTGAGCAATGCCGAGATGTTTCCCAAATCGAACAGCTCGCTGCCGCCGTACTCGATGGAGTTATAGTAGGACTTCATCTCGTCGTAGAAATGCACGCCGGTCTGTTCCAGGTTGCCTGCTTCACCTTTGAGAACGCGGGAAAGTTCCGTGAGCGTTTCGACGAACTCGGAATCCATCATCGCTTGCGTATCGATGACAGCAAGCGTGCCTTCCTGGGAGTGTCCATCGCCGGTTTCTTTCTCATAGAAGTTGTAGAAATCGTCTACGATGACTTTGCCGAGTTCATAGGTTCCACCTGGCGCGTTGTACTTCGAGTCGTTTTCGGGGTTTCCCAGTTCGTCGAGCCATCCTGCATACTGCTTGCCGTCGCGCTCAGCGCGCGGGCCGTAGTACTGGCCATAGCCCGGCTCTGTCTCGGCGGACGCGATGTAGTAGTCGGTGTAGTCTGCCATGGCAAGGGCGAGCTCGACGCTATTCATGAGGCAGGCATCGAAATTGATGAAGTCAAACTTGCCGTCGAGCGTACCATCGCTGTTCGCATCAGTGACGGCATTGTCCGAAAGCGCGTCTACGATACTCGCAAAAGACATGGTTTCGGGGGCAAACCAATCATCCGAATCGTCGCGATGCTCATCAACGCCGAAACCGCCCTTCGGTCCGCCGCCGTGATCCCAAAGAATGAGGTCGTACTTGTCAGCCGGGAAATTCGCCGCACCGTAATTGATGAAGGCTTTTAGGGTGGCGGGATTCGACATGAGTTCGTCTTTGGACTTGACGGGTGCATTGTCGCCGGTGACGCCGTCTCCGTCGAGCAGCACCAGTTTGCCGGCGTTCTCGTCGCGCGCGTCTATGCCTTTTGCTTCCCAAATCTGGTTGTAGACATTGCTGACCTGGCTTTTGGGGTCGGATGGATCATTGACGTATTTATGGTTATCTGAATCGTACTCAACAACTGCATCGTTTGGCAGATTGACTCCGTTA
>CADBQL010000416.1 GCA_902796815.1 uncultured Coriobacteriaceae bacterium
CGGTAAGCGCTGCGCCGAATCCGATGATGCGCTGGCCGAGGATGTGCGGATAAACTTTTACGAGCCGCATTTCGGGCGTGCCCACAGCAGGACGCGCGCTAAGCTTCGACATCTCCCATCTGCAGGTGTCGTCAGTCAGGTATCGCTCCATTGCATTGCTCCAAGTGGACGCTGGGACAGTCGCTCAGTATATTTTCGCACAAGTCAGTCGCTGCTCCGCCCCTTCAATTCGCTGCTGTCCATACGAAAAATCGGGGGATGCGTTCTTCGACCCAACGTACTGGCATAGCCTTCGGCTTGTAACAACAAGTTCGTTACGTTATGCACCTACGGGCCGTATTGCGGCAATGCGGAGCTTTGTTTCATGCTATCATGTGTGCATAAGTTTTCCACAAGTGGAGGTTTCCTCGGCATTGTGGTAGCTGGCGGAAATGGGGCATAAACGCAGAACTAGTCGATTACAAGAGGAAGGGAATGACATGAATCGGCAGATGGTTTTCGGCGGCACTCATAAGCTGGCTATAGCGGTATCGGCGGTGGTCCTCCTCTTTCTCCTATTGATCCCCTCGTCTGCGTTTGCCGCGAATGATCCAACGTATGCTGTGAAAGTGGATAGGGGCTATCTTGCCCTGCGAACGGCGCCCGCATACGATTCGAGCAACGAAATCGGCGAGCTTTATACTGGCGACGTGGTGTACGTGATCGATTCCCGTTCGAACTCGCAATATTGGTGGGTGGATTCGCCCAAGTACGATCGCAGGGGTTGGGTTAACAAGGATTATCTAACCTACCTGGACGATTCCGATAAGGGCGATTACACGGTCAAGGTGGACAAGAACTACCTCGCTTTGCGTACGGCGCCCGCTTTTGAGAGGAGTAACGAGATCGGGCAGCTCTACACCGGCGACACGGTCTCGCTCCTCGAGAAGTACAACGGCCAATATTGGTGGGTGTATTCGCCGAAGTATGACAAATGTGGTTATGTGAACAAGGATTACCTCAGGTCAGGGACTGTTTACTATGGCGATTATCGCGTGAGGGTTGACAGGAACTACCTCGCCTTGCGCACGGCGCCCGCTTTTGAGAGGAGCAACGAGATCGGGCAGCTCTACACTGGCGATATCGTGACGGTGAAGGAAAAGCGCGCCGGTTCGTATTGGTGGGTGTACTCGTCCAAATACGGTCGAGAAGGTTATGTCAACAAGGACTACCTTGAGAAATGCTAAGCTTCAAGGCAGCTTGCAGGATTTGTGCAGCTTAGAGTCGTTATGTCGGGCTGACGAAGCTTTTCGGACTTGATGATGACGGGATGGGCCAAAGACGAGCTCTTTGGCCCATCGTTTGTGTCGAGCATGAATGAGTCGCGCTCTCGACATGGTTTATCACCATTCGGGTTGCGCTTATAATGCTTACTATCGGTTTGCTTGAGGAAACGAACGGGGGAGATATGCGCCTGTTGAGCATGAGATGCCCGTCTTGCGGCGGAATAATTGACGGTGGAGCTATGGGCGGAGTGGTTACGTGCGAATATTGCGGCTCACGATTTGCGCTCGACGAAGAGGAGGCCAATGTCTTCGCCAAAGGCATGTCGCCCGAGTCTGAAGACGAAATCGACGACGAGGAATCGAGTTCGCTCTCGATGGCGGAATTTGCAGAACAGGCGTGCAGCGCATTCCTCGCGCATCGCGACAATGGGAGCAGCTTTCGCAGCTCGACGAAGATTATCCGTGGGCTGAATATCGGCGATGATAGGGTTTTTCTCATTCACGACGATACGTTCATGAAAAGCGGAAAGAACGGCTTCGCCATCACGGATCGCGGTATTTATTGCCGCGACATGGGGGAAGACCCCGATTTCGTCAGCTGGTCTGAGTTTGGAAAAATGGACAAGCCGCATCTCGAGGATAGCCACATCTACAGCAACGGGATTTCTGTCTGCTACTTTACAGACAGCAGCGAAACGCGACCGTATCTCCTCGAGCTTTACGAGAAACTGCACAGGCATGCGAAGAAGAACTGCTAGCGCGAACGGCAGCGGGTTGATCGCCGCTCGCATGCGGTCTGTTGCCTGCAAGCATTGCCCCGCGAAAAGGAGATGACACCAACAGTGGATCGCGTCATGCTGTACCAAATGATTTATGCCCTCGCGGCGCGCGATGGGCGTGAGGAAGCGCTGTTCGGTGCAAGTGCCCCGTTGGCATGCAAGGCGTTTGCCCAAAGCTTAGCTGGCGAAGAGTTTCCCGAGCTGTGGTTCGAGGTGCCGCTAGCGGGCGAGCCTTGGTTCGACTTGCATGCACTCACGTCACGCGAGGGGCTTTCGCCCGACGATGTATTCACGGCAGA
Source organism: uncultured Coriobacteriaceae bacterium (assembly GCA_902796815.1). GTDB lineage: Bacteria > Actinomycetota > Coriobacteriia > Coriobacteriales > Eggerthellaceae > UBA9715. The sequence goes on from CADBQL010000416.1 coordinate 2,344, forward strand.
GCGGACGGGCCAAAATCCCGATGTGTTCAG
>CADBQL010000417.1 GCA_902796815.1 uncultured Coriobacteriaceae bacterium
ACGCCACGACAGCTGCCGCAATAGCCGCGACCGCAGCGCAAACGAACGGCACGATCGAGAGTCCCAGAGACGCGAAATGCGCACCGGTCGCCATTGCCGTGCAGGCGAACAGCGCGTTCACGACAGCCGCGCAGATCGCAAACGTGTTGTTGCGCGCGATTTCGGCGTCAAACAATGGAAGCGCAAGCACACCGGCCGAAAGCCCTCCGACCACGAACAGCAGCATGCTCGTCCAGTTGCCCCATGCTGGCACGCCATAGAACTGGGTGTAAGCGGACCCCATCGCCAAGAGCAAGAGCACGCCGGCGATTGCCGTCACGATTCCCAGCGCCTTCGGCAAGGACTTGCCCGTACGCAGGGCGACGATGAAGTCGACCAAAACGAGCGCTCCGAACAAACCGGTAGCAAGGCCCTCGCGCGTAATGCCAGCATTCGGGTTAGAAAAGGCGTAGAACATACGCTCGGGATGCCCCAGATGCAGCAACAGCGCCAACCCACCAATGGCAAGCAACACTAACGATGCGCCCGGGAGCAGCCAGCGTTTCGCGCCTTCGCCTTCGGGATACGCCCAGGCAAAGGTGTACGCCCCCGCAGCAATGCCGCCGAGCAAAGTGAACAGGAACAGCGCGAATTCGGAAATCATGGCAATCCTTTCTGTCGTGTCGAAGCGATAGCCACTGTTTAGGCTTCGCGTGCTTCACGAGTAAGCTATCAAGCTGCGCCTTTTCGTTGTAGCGACAAAACCGCGCCTCATGCCAATGTGGAACAAAACCGCGGGTTTGTATCTTTTTCGCGCGCTCGTTAATTCCAAACCATAACATTGTCATGCGCTTAAGACCGTAGAGGAGCGCTCAACCATGCGAACACGTTTTCCCAGCTTGCTAGAGCATGGGAAACTGTCATAAGATGCAGCTGGTGGATAAGCGTGCGAAACGAAGACACAACGTTCATTGGCTAAAACAGGTGCGTGAGTTTAGCCGAAGACTTATCCAACAGGTTTCGGAGATCGAGGCAAGTCAAACCGTAAGCGCGTGCCCCAATGACGCGAACACCCCCTATCTTCGGCCGATTCAACTGAGGGCAAGTCTTTTCAGGACGGAGGCTTCCGTGGCGATATTGGAGCTTTTTCTCATACTAGTCATAGCAGTGCTGGTGTCCGCTCTTCTGGACAGGGTGTTTCCGCACATCGCGGCTCCGCTCGTTCAGATAGCGATTGGCTTGGTGATGGCGCTGGTGCTGTCGGTATCACCGATCATAGAAGCGGATACCGAACTGTTCATGCTGCTGTTCATAGCGCCGCTTCTCTTCTACGAGAGCAAGGAGCTGGACAAGACGGCGCTGTGGAAAGACAAGGGAGTGGTGCTGTCGCTTTCGATCGGGCTCGTTCTCGCCCTTATGGTGCTCGTGGGGCTAGCCCTTCATCTGGTGTTTCCCGGCATTCCGATAGCGCTGTGCTTTGCGGTGGGGGCCGCTCTTGGCCCCACAGACGCCGCGGCGGTCGTGGCGCTCGCCCAGTCGACGAAGTTTCCCAAGCGCATCGATGGCGTGTTGTCGGCAGAAGCCATTTTCAACGACGCAACGGGCGTCGTCGCGTTCCAGTTTGCGCTGGCGGCAGCGGTTTCCGGAGTGTTCGAGCCAGCTCAGGCTGTTGGGGCGTTCCTCCTGGAATTCGTCGGCGGGCTCTTGTGCGGAATCGCGATTGGCGCACTCGGCAATTGGGCGACAACGGTCGCGCGAAACAGGGGGATGGAATCGGTGACGTTCCATGTCTTGTTCGAGATCGCGATGCCTTTCCTGTCCTTCATCATCGGGCAGAGTCTGGGGGTATCGGGAGTCTTGTCGGCGGTTGCCTGCGGGCTCGTGTTCAACTTGAGGGGTAATGGAACGGGTGCGGACGTTTCGACGTCGATGATCGTGTCGAACGGAGTCTGGAGGGTTGCTTCGTTCGCCCTGAACGGCATCGTGTTCGTGCTGCTGGGCTTGCAGCTCCCCAACGGCGTCGAGGCGATTCTGTCCCACGATGTGGACGCGGTTGTCGGCTTTTCCGCCGTGGCGTTTGTCCTGGCCATAGTCGTGGCGTTCAGGTTCATTTGGTGTCTCGTCGTCGCGAAGGCCTCCCGGAGAGGCTGGGGTGACGAAGGCGAGAACCTGGGGCTCGCGCGGACGGCCGGACTGCTGACGTTTGGCGGGGCCAAGGGCGCGATTACCATGGCCGCCATCCTCACGATGCCGGCGACGATGTCGGGGCGCGGCGTGCTCGTGTTCGTAACCTCGTGCATCATCGTGGCGACATTGCTGTTAGCCAACGTGGTGATGCCTCGCTTGGCGCCTCGGGCGGCTATCGCAGACGCCAACGAGCAGACACGGCAGGACAAGGCGCGGCTGGACATCTTGAGAAGCGTGCTATCTCGCTTGGGTGAGGTCGAAGGGGATTTTGAACCGGGCGCTATAGAGATGGTGGCTGCTGAGTACCGAGAACGCATAATCGCAGCTGGAGGCATGACCCCAGCAGACAAGGAAAGCCGAAAGCTGAGACTCGAGGCGATTTCATGGGAGCGCGAGTACCTCGAGAGCATTACCGAGACAGATGGCTACAGCGAAGACGACATAGACAAGATGCGCGGCTATCTAGACCAGAAGGAATACTACTACGCAGAGCGTTCCGATTGGGCGCTAGCGATGAAACTCGGGTGGAAGCGTATGGTGTCGTCAACGCTGTCATGGGCAGAGACGTTTGCCGTCTCGCTGGGGCTGCGTACCTCGCCCGACGGCGACGAAGCTCGCCGCTACTCTGATCTGAGGAGCAAGTGCGCGGCATATGCGATGGACAAGCTCGCCAAGAAAGCAAGCGAGAACGTAGACATTGCCGAGAGGATATCGTCGCTGATAAGGGACTACCGACTGGACATGAACCGCACGCTTGCCTACACCCCGCAGCTGGAGGATGTCGCCCGGGCGAGCTCGGAAGCCGCGCAATTGAGGCTGGAGGCGCTCTGCTGGGAAGAAGAGCTTATCGGGGAGTGGCTCGACGAGGGCAAGATCAACGACTCGACAGCCAAAGCAATGCGCCGAACGGTCGGTGTGATCCGCTTCGACGCCGAGGATATGATATAAGCTGCAGCTGGGTTGATCGCCAAGTGGCGCCCGAGCAGATTGCCAAGCCGCACCTAAGGCCATCGCTAAGCCACGTCCGAACCAATCGTGGATTGTTAAGTTGCATCTAAACCGATCGCGGCATCTCACCTCGACGCCCTTTGGCGACCAGGCCACCCGATAGAGAGGGAGCTGTCCAAAACAAGGCTGGATGTATCTGAGCCGCCCGATAGGGCTGCCCCGCGCGTAATTATCGTACCCAGAATTCTTCACAGATTTCGCCACCTGGGAAAACGCGAATTGCGAAATAATTCGGGAACAATAATTGCTCGCATCGCAGCCCCATCGGGCGGCTGGCCGCATTTTTTGGACACTCTCGGGTGCTCTTCGAGCATCCCTCATTCGTTTGCCTTCAATACCGCTTTTGGAGCCCAAAAAAGCCGAAATTGCTCGTAATTTATGGGCTTCTTTCACGAGTTTCCTTCAAAAATGACAAAATTTCAATCTTTAGATACATGAGCAAATCTCCTAGATTTTGACGACCAGCCAAAACACTGCCATAGAATCACTGCCCTATCGTCCGGGCAATTTAACGATTTTTCTCACCTGGGGTTTTGTTTTATTCTCAAATGAGATTTGTATCTAAACTTTATTTTTTTGTCATTTTCAAGGCAATCTCGTAAAAGCACATGATGAAACTGGCAACGAAAGGCGTTCTCGCTCGCATTTTAGTCTCGGTTGGATTGCGCAGACGATGGTTTGGCAAGGAGAGAGCCAATCGAAAGGCCGCAATTACGAGGAAGGCCCATCGCCGATGGTTTAACATGGGGGGGAGCCAATCGAAAGACCGCATCGGTGAGGGAGGCCTCATCGGCATAGGATGCCGCAATGGCGAGGGAGGCGACATCGACGAGGGAGGCCGCATCGGTAAAGGAGGCTGCAATGACTCTCAGTACCAGCGTCGGCAAGACATCAGAACTTCGCTGGGGCGTGCTTGGTTGTGGCGTCATCGCAAACGAGATGGCGCAAGCCTTGAAGCTCCAAGGCCGCACCATCGACGCCGTAGCAAACAGGACATACGACAAGGCTATCTCCTATGCACGGGAATACGGCATCCCGAAGGTTTATCGCACGGCAGA
>CADBQL010000418.1 GCA_902796815.1 uncultured Coriobacteriaceae bacterium
ATGACAGCGCGCATGTTGGGATGCCCCTTGACGTCCATGACCGTGACGTGGCTCAGTATGCCGAGGCCATGGGCGATCCGCAGCGCCCCCTTCACGGTGTCGGCCGGTACGTACTGCTGGTGGTAGGGGTCCGCGCTTATCCTCACACTCGAGAGGCCGCATTCAGCGAGTTCCCGCATCAGCGCCGTCCCCCGCTCGACGTCGGCGCCCCAAAACCCGTTGGTCGCGACGAGCGACCGGATGCTGTAGCCCTCGAACGCGTAGCGGGCCAGGCGCTTCAGGACCTCGGGGAAAAGCAGCGGCTCGCCGCCGGAGAAGTAGAGCGTGTCCACGGTCCCCATTTCCCCGGCTTCGTCGATGTAGCGCCTGGCCACGCCCTCGTCTACGAGGAACGACCCGCGGGGGCTGCATTGGAAGCAGCACACCGCGCAGGACGCGTTGCACTTGTCGGTCAGCGAGAACCCGACGATCCTCATGTCCATCGCCTACACCTCGCCTCCTGGACGCTTTTCCAACAGAATGCCTTCCCGCGAGAGGGCCTGTGCGAGCGATTCGCGCGCCGCATCGCCGAGCCGCGACGATATGCGGGGAATCCCCGGGTGATAGGTTGGGTATATGCCCCCGTCCCAGTTCACAAAGAGGGCCTTTCGCGATGCCGCACCCAGCCCGGCTGCGTCGGGCCCCTCGACGAAGCAGTCGCGAGGCAGGTTTTTTGCGCGGCCCTCGGGCTGCAGCGGATAGACGAAGTAGCTTCTGTCCAGCGCGTCATCGCCCAGGGTGGCGAAAAACGCGCCCGCCCCTCGGTTTCCGCGCACGTCTGCGACCGCGATTACCGCATGGACGGGCATGCTGTCGACGCTGCGGACAGCCTTCCAGAAGGCGTCGGCGCCGACATACTCCGCATGAAAGGAGTCGAAGGCGAAGATCATGTGCGTCAGAAAGCCCTTCAACCCCCGGACGTCATCCTCGATGCGACCATCGGGCCACGCGCCCCAAAAGCCGTTCGTGGCGACACACCTCTCCTCGATGCCCCGGTCACGAGCGTATTCCAAGAGCTCCCGGACAAGGTCTGGGAGCAGGAACGGCTCTCCACCCGTCAAGGTGATTCGACAAAATCCCATTGACGATGCTTGGTCGATGAGGTCTTTCGCGAGACGGCCGTCCATCTCGTGGCAGCAGTCTGGCCCGCACTGCAGAGGGCACGAAGAACACGAGGCCGTGCACCTGTCCGTGAGCGCGAGAGTCAGCTCGCTGCCTTGCGCGCCGGACGCTAGCACGCGACGCGGTTGATGTTTGGACCGATGAACCTAGCGCCCCCTGCGATGCCTTCGAGAGCCTCGTCCGATAGATCCGTCGCCCTCTTGACTTCCTCCGCGTCGATGTCGTAGCCGAGCGTCCTTGCCTGGGCGACGAACCCATCGATGCTCTCACAGCCTTGGAACTTGCCTTCGAGTTTATCGCCTTTTAGATCCTCGAGCAGCTTCTCGATTCCCATAACCTTCCTCCTGCCCAAGCGGTCTCCTGCAATGGGCTTTATTATCCATCAAAGATGAGGGGCTTCCATCCACATTTCGTGCAAGCCTTCACCTTCTCCTATGGTTCGGGGCTCATGTCTTCGGGCTTCATGGCCATTTATCTCTTTCTGAATGCTATGCATTTTCACCCTTATTTAATAATACTCGCACGCGCACATGTTCGTCTCATCGATTGTTAGGATCATTGAGCAGCGAAACACTCCTTATCTGTTTTTGAAGCGAAAGCTCTTGCGGCGCTGCTCGTCGCAGCACTGCGCCATCGTTCGTGACGCAGAGCTCGAGTGAAAATACAGAAGCGGACGATCAACGGGACGAACGAGGGCAATCGATGACGCTTTAAATCTCGAACGGAAGATGCAAGTCAACCACGAGTTGTTTTCTTCAACCGAAATCAACCCCTCTTCGCACGGCAAATAAGCCCAAACGACGTATCCTTAGAACACGTAAACGAACCAGCACAACGAGGAGCGACCATGGGACCTGCGAACGACAATCAGAAAACTATTCCCGTATGGGAGGTTGCCCGATGAAGCGCCTCGCGATCTTCCTCGTAATTACCTTCGGTCTTACCTGGGGACTGCTCATCCCAGCAGGATTCTTGCTCGGTACGTTCGAGAACGGCGAAACTTCATCGCCGATCATGATAGGCCTCATAGCGCTCAGCATGTTCTTCCCGCTCGTCGGCGCACTCGCCGCCAACTTCGCCTGCGCGCCCGAAACCCGCATCGACCTCGACTGGCGGCCACACGTAAGGCAGAACGTGCGCAACTACCTGATTGCCTGGTTCGCGCCGGCGGCGGTCGCACTATTGGGATGCATGGTGTTCTTCGCCGCCAACCCGCACCTGTTCGACCCGACGATGCGCTCTTACATCGAGACGAGCGCCACTGCTGCGGGGCTTTCGCCCGACGAGCTTGCAAGCCAGATGCCCCCGACTCCCATCCTGCTAGGCGCGACCCTCGCTTTGTCGCTTGCCATCGCGCCGTTCATAAACATGATTCCCGCATTCGGCGAGGAGCTCGGGTGGCGCGGCATGCTGTACCCCACCCTCGCCGAACACATGTCAATGCGCTCGGCTGCGCTGGTCACGGGCATCATTTGGGGATTGTGGCACGCGCCTGCCATCACGATGGGACACAACTACGGCATGGGCTACGAGGGTTTCCCCGTCGCCGGCATCCTTACGATGACATTGCTTTGCACCGCCATGTCCTGCTGGCTGTCACTTTTGCGCACGCGGTCGGGCAGCGTATGGCCGTGCGCACTGGCGCACGGCGCCTTCAACGCGATCGCAAACGTGGGGGTGGTGTTCTGCTCGGCCGGGCAGACGCTTCTCGGGCCCAGTCCGCTCGGCCTTGTGGCTGGCATCCCGCTGATGGCGCTAGGCGTGTTCTGCTGGCTCCGCCTATCGTGAACAGGGGACGGAGGTTTGTTCACGCGCACTTGCTTTCTTCGCGGCGCTCTACCCCGCGCGAACAAACCTCCGTCCCCTGTTCACCGTACCCTCTTCACCAGCGTTTCACCAGGGTAACCACGTTGCATCCGTCAATCCGCTCGTAGCGCATTTCATCAACGATTTTCTTGGCCAATAAGATTCCCAAGCCCTCATCGAACTCATCAGAATCGCCGGCAAATTCGTCAACCATGGATGCATCGGGCTTTGCGAGCGGGTCGAAGGGCACGCCACCGTCTATGAGCTCCACGGTTATGGAAGGAGGCTCTACACTGATGGCCTGGGTTACTCGCACGGTACGCGCAATTTCTGGGTCCTGGCCCTCGTATGCGTAGCTGCACACGTTCACGAATAGTTCCTCCACGGCTACATCGAGCAGTCTTTGAACGCGCACGGGGCACAGGCGCCGATCGAGCTCGGCATGGATGAAATCGTTCACGCGATCAAGCTCGTCCATGTCCGCCGGCACCACGAGGACTACCTTTTCCTCGGGCGGTACGCCGACTTCCAGCGCCAAGATGGTGATGTCATCGGACTGCTCAGCGCCGACTGCGTGCGCCGCTACGCCTGCGCGCACACGGGTGACGAGCGCGCGCGGATGCAAGGAGACGTCCTCATTGACAAGCGCTTCCAGCCGATCCTCCCCGTACAGCTCGCCTTCCACATTCATGGCCTCGGTCACACCGTCGGTGTAGAGTAGGAACGTGTCGCCTGGTACGCACTCAACCGAGTACACCATGTAGGGAAGGTCTTCGAAGAGCCCAAGCGGTATGCCCGACTTTTCCGTAAGCCAGCGCCACGAAGCCAACTGAACGGAACCGTCTTGCTCCTGAGCCGCGGATTGCCATACCAGCGGCGGATTGTGACCCGCATTCACGTAGTCGACGCGCCCACTACCGTAGTCGAGAACACCCACCCACGCAGTCACGAACATGCCAGCTTCGTTGCCGTCAACGAGCTGGCGATTCACGTTCTCTATAGCCTCGCCAAGCTCCATGCCCGCCTCCAGGTAGTCGCGGATTTGCGTCTTGGCTTTCATCATGAACAATGCGGCAGGAACGCCTTTGCCCGACACGTCG
>CADBQL010000419.1 GCA_902796815.1 uncultured Coriobacteriaceae bacterium
GAGGCCATGGAGCGCTTCGGATGCGACCGTCCCGACATCCGTTTCGGCATGGAGCTCGTGAACCTGACCGAGATCGTACGTGGCTGCGGCTTCGGCGTGTTCGCGAAAGCTGTCGAGGCCGGTGGGGTCGTCAAGGCCATCAACTGCAAGGGTGCAGGCAACTGGTCGCGCGGCGAGGTCGAGAAACTCGGCGACCTGGCGGCCGAAAACGGCGCGAAGGGTATGGCGTGGATCGCGTATACCAGCGATGATGCCAATCTGGCGGGAAAGAGTCCCATTATCAAGTTCTTCGAGGATGACGTGTACGCCAACTTGAAGGAGGCCATGGGCGTTGAAGCCGGCGACCTGCTGCTCTTTGCCGCTGACAAGCCCGAAATCGCAAATGCCGTGCTGAGCGCGCTGCGCATGCATATGGCCGATGCGCTCGAGATTCCTCGCGAGGGTCATGCGCTTCTGTGGGTCGTGAATTTCCCGATGTTCCGCTACGACGAGGAGACGAAGAAGTACGCGGCTGAGCACCATCCTTTCACGATGATCCGTGAAGAGGATTGGGACAAAATTGAAGACGCTCCGCTCGAGTGCGGCAGCTATTCGTATGACCTGGTCATGGATGGATTTGAGGCTGGCGGCGGCACGATTCGTATCCGCACGCCCGAACTGCAGCGCCGCGTGCTGCGCCGTTGCGGTCTGACCGATGAGGAGATTGACGAAAAGTTCGGCCATCTGATCCACGCCCTCGAGCTCGGCGCTCCGCCCCATGGCGGCATCGCGCTCGGACTTGACCGCCTGGTCATGCTCCTTGCCGGCAAGGATTCCATCCGCGACGTTATCGCATTCCCCAAGACGTCGTCGGCAAGCGACCCGATGACCGGCGCTCCGTCTGTCGTAACAGAGCACCAGCTCAAGGAAGTCAGCTTGCATTTGCTGTAGATGCAAACAAGGCGGGCGGGGGAGTCTGATCCCCGCCCGTTTTTGTGAAAGGTGCCAGACCCCCGCCCTAGCTCTCGTCGGATTTGCGGGCGGCAAGCTCGGCAAGTTCGTCGAAGCGTTTTTTCACCAAACGCACACCGCTGTCACCATCGTGGGGAACCGTGCAGTTCACACAGTTCTTTCGGCCCTTTTTCGTGTACACGAAGTTGCCGCCGCAGGCTTCCCCGAGCGCATAAAGCGGGCAGTAGCACAGCAAGCAGTTGAATCGCTCGATTGGCACGCCCTCATGGCATGGAAAATAGTCGCACTCGGTGTGCTGGAAGAAGTAATTCTTCTCGATATCGCTTGGCGGCATGGTAGACCTCTGCATTTCGCGCAATTACTCTCGAAAGCAATCGTTTTCCGTAAATTGCCTTCAGGTTGGGATGTTAGCAGAGTTTAAGACAATCTTGGGCCAATGAGAATATCCATCGCATTTCATAATGGTTTCAGGTTATTTTATGGCACCAGGTCAACGAGTACGATATTCCTATCACTTTTTTACTGGTGTGGTACTATGCCACTCAAAAGGGCGAAGTGCGCCCTTGAACCAGTTGACAATTCGATAAACCGGATAGAGGCAGGGAAGTTGGGTGAGAAACCCGCGCAGTGCCGCTACTGTAAGGACCGCTTACGGGAGCATCGACTCGAAGAAGATGTCGATTCGGATTCAACGATGCACCGCTCGAAGTGGTTCAAGCCAGAATGCTGCCCTATCCATTGAAGCAGGCTGCCACGAGTCATGGCAAAGGCTTCAAAGTGCGCGATGATTCTCTTCTATCCGAATCGCTTTCCTTCGCGTGCTTTGCAAACAAAAGGCAGCCGCATGCTCCTCGAAGAGCTGCGGCTTTTTTTGTGAGGCCTCCCGCCATTAATTGTGAAAGTTTGCTGAGCTGTGATGGGCCAAGAAAACGAATGCCAAAGGCAAGTCAACGCCACAGTTGGTGCGGGGAAACGAGGAGGAGCACATGAGTACGTGTCCAAAACGTATCCGAGCGTTGTCGCTATTCGCGGCGATAGCGCTTGCGTTGGGATTTACGCTGCTGTCTCAAGAAGGCGTGGCATACGCAGCCGACGGTCAAGATACGCTGACGAGTGCTTCGCTCGCAACGCAGGAAGGGCCCGAGGCCGAAGCCGTCGAGCTCGCCATCACGAACAACACTGGCATGTTCAAGGCCGTGTCCGCTTCGGCCGTGGAGAACGCTGACGGCTCGGCTACGCTGACCGTGACGCTTTCTGGCACCAGCTATCATTATCTGTACAAGGGAACCTATGAGCAGGCCGTGGCCAACGGTAACGCCACCGAGAACTGGATTGCCGGCCACGAGAACGCCGAGGGTAAGTGGGATTTCCAGATTCCCGTCACCGCTGACGAGTTGGGGACTGACGTGCCGGTCGTGTCGATTTCGCAGACCTATTACGACAAGTATCTCAACGGCAAGAACAGCCTTGCGCGCTCGTTCTACCCGCGTCAGTTTAACTTGGACTTGGATGCGGCTACGCTGACCACTGGCGACTTCGAGGTGACCAAAGCGATTGTGGTAACCGACAACGTCCAAATGCTCAAGGTCAACGGGGCCGCGCTGGAAAGCGTGGGCGGGCCCAACTCCAACAACTACAAGGCCGATCTCGTGTTAACCATGGGCTCCGACAGCTACGATGCAGCCTTCGTGGGTAATTACGCTGAGGCAGCCGAGGCGGTATCGGTCATCGACTTTGACGGTGGCGCGTCCACCTTCACCGTCCCCGTAAAATGGCTTGTGACCTTTGGGAAACCTGAGACGTTGGTGACCCTGTGCAACGGCGAGCCGTTCTTCTTGTCGCTCAAGTCGAAGGAGAACGGCAACTGGTACGAGTGCAAGGCGGCACTCGACGAGGCCGCGGGCACGCTCGTGCTCGACCCGTCTGCGGCCGATTACGCGTCAGTCGTAGAGGCGCAGGCCGCTGCCGCCGCGCTTGACCGTTCGCTCTACACCGAAGAGAGCCTGTCTGTCCTTGACGGGGCGCTCGCCGTTGTCGCGGAGGGCAAGTTCGAGAGTCAGCAGGCCGAGGTTGATGCGATGGCCCAGGCGATTACAGATGCCATCGCAGCGCTCGCCCCGGTCAAGAAGGTCCAGACTATTACCGCATCCGACATCGCGAAGACCTACGGCGATGCCGCGTTCTCACTCGGCGCCAAGACCAGCGGCGACGGCGCGCTGACCTACGCCGTCACGAGCGGCTCCAATGTCTCCGTCGACGCGGCCGGCAAGGTCACCGTCAAGGGCGCCGGTGCGGCCACCATCACCGTGACCGCGGCCGAGACGGCGAACTACAAGAAGGCTACCAAGACCATCAAGGTCACGATCGCCAAGAAGGCCCAGGCCATCGTCGCCGCGAACAGGGCAGTCTCCATGGGCAAGACCGTCAGCCTCGCCGCGAAGGCCAGCGGGGAGGGCGCGCTTTCCTATAAGTCCTCCAACACCAAGGTCATCAAGGTGAACTCTAAGGGCGTCGTGACACCGGTCAATGTCGGCACGGCCAAGATCACCATCACCGCCTCCGCGACGACGAATTACGTCAAGGCCACCAAGACGGTCACGGTCAAGGTCAGGCAAGGCACCCAGGGCATAGCGTTCGCCAACCAGACGAAGAGCGTCAAGTTATATAAGGTGCAGCGGGCTAGCCAGGTTGTAGCGATTTCGAAAGCGACGAAAGCCAAGACGGCTGTGACGTACTCCATCACCAAGGTGAGCAAGAGCAAGGCCAGCTTCTCGATCGACAAGAAGACCGGCAAGATCACCGTGAAGAAGGGGCTCAAGAAGGGCACCTACAAGGTGACCGTGAAGGCGACCGCCGCCAAGACGGCGAATTACAAGGCTATTGCCAAGTCCGCCGTCATTACCATTAAGGTTGGTTAAATAGCTATACGAAGCGCGTGATGCCAGTGTCAGGGCATTGGCATCACGCGGAATCGCTTTTCCTCGCGGAAGCGATTCGTCCAAATAGGTTCGGGGATTTTATGGGGGGCTGTATCCCCGGACCGTGTTGAAGGAGTCGAACGACGCGACTTCCAGATGAAAAAGCTATTGCAATTGCGCCTGCATCCTTGCAAAAAGAGGATGCAGGCCTGATTGCAATTCAGGGATGTACGGGTATTCAGGCATATTTCGGTTGTCTGTGCAGAGCTTACGACGTGCGCATGAAAGAACATGGTCCCGTTGGCGGCCGATTCGAGTGAAAGGAGAGCAGGCGCATGGCTAAAACAACAGTTTTTACCTGTTCGTGGCGCAGGGCGTTTCTGCTCATAATTGCGATAGCGATTGCGTTGGGTGTTGCCCTGCTTTTCCAAGGACGCATGGCATATGCCGATGACGCACAAGGATCGCTGACGGACGAGGAGTTTGCGACGCAGGATGCGGCTGAAGATGAGAATGCGGCACAGAGCGAGGCGAATGACGAGTTCGCGATGCAGAACGAACCCGAAGCGCAAGACGAAATGGACGATGAACTCGCGGTGCAGGACGAATCGGATGCCGATCGTGTTCGTGCTGCCATCAACGCGCTCTCGGACGACCCGACGACGTATACGGCTGCTGACAAGGATCGAATCGAGGCGATTCTGGCCGATTTCGAGTCGCTGAGCGCCGAGGATCAGGTGGCGGTTGATACGGGGGCGTATACCGGAAGTGCTTCGGGTCAATCTCTCGGGCGCATCCTTGAGGCGGCTCTCTGGGCGGTCTGGTCGTACGAGACCGACCCGAGTACAACGCTTATAAACGGTACGTACACTACTGAGACCGAACGGGCTGTCAGCTCTATTTCGAACAAGGGCAAGAGCGACTCGCCGCGTGTGAGAAACTGGTGGGTCGAGAGCGTGGAAGCGATAGATGGACAGGCGGTAGCGAATATCTACGTGACTTCGGGCGCGGCTACAGACAAGAAACTGGCGACGTATCCGAGCGTCTGGATTGCTGGAATCACTGTAGATCGCAGCGCTGACAACACCTATACCATCCCCATTGATCTGAACGGCAAAACGTATTTCGGCGGCATATCGAGTAGTATGCCCACCCCCATCATGTACGAGCTCGAGACTACTATCGACGAGACTCCGCCTGAGTTCACCGTTACGTTCACCGATGGGCTCGGCGATGAGCCCGATAACGTGCTCAGTTCCTGCACGGTTGTTTGGGGTGGAGAGGCGGTGCCGCCAGAGTTGCCCGACCGCGAGGACGAAGGGTTCGTGTTTGCCGGATGGGATAAGCCTTTGGACAACATAACCGAAGACACGACCATTAACGCTCTTTGGAGGGAGAAGGGATCGGTTTCCTTCAAGGTTACGTTCTTGGACGGCTGGAGGACTGCTCCTCTCAAGACCGAGATCGTCGTGGAGGGCGGGGCGGCTACGGCACCCGATGTCCCCGACCGTCCTGGATACACGTTCCTCGGTTGGGATCCCAAGGTCTTCGATGATATTATGGGCGATCTTACGGTAACCGCGCAGTGGGTGAGCGACGAAGAGCTCGCGCTCGCTGCCGCTCAGGAGGCAATTGCCGCTCTTCCGTCCAATTCCCAGGAGATAGCGGAAGATGTCAACAATGAGTTGGTTTCTTCTGCAGTAGCTGCTTACAATGCGCTATCCGACGCCTCCAAAGCGCAACTGACAGCCGACGAGCTGTTGCACCTTGCAAAATGCGCTATCATCGTGCTGCCGCGCGACGCCTTCGCCGTTGGTCGCGAGCATGAGCAAGTGATTGCCGCCGCGCAAGCAGTTTACGATTCGCTCCCACAGAACCTGCGCGATCAGCTCGATGATGAGAACAACCACGAGAGCCGCGTGAGCGACAGCCGCACATATGGCCGTCATCTGGAAAGCGCAGTCTGGGCGCTCGATGCGCTTGGTTTTGCCGGCGATTCGACATCGCTTGGGGCGGGCACCTACACCAAAGGGATAAAATCCGAATCGAATATGGGGAAGAGCCTGTCGGCTCGCAAGAGGGTGTTTTCGGTCAAGAGCCTCGTGGTTGAGAGCGGTCGAGTTTATGCCATCATAGAGTACGAGTCAAACACTGCCGATTTGTTGAGCATCGGCGGTACCCTCTACAAAAACGACGAGACCGATTCCAAGAAACCGTCCTTTTTCAAGATTCCCGTCCAGCTGAACACGCCGTTTCATTTCTCCATGTTGACCAAGAATGCCAACGCCAATACTGATGCGATTGCGTACGAGATGGTCATAACGGCCGATGA
>CADBQL010000420.1 GCA_902796815.1 uncultured Coriobacteriaceae bacterium
CGCCCTTCGTGAGCTCGGGAACCTTTTCGTCGAGCTCAGATAGCCCCTTGTCGAGCTTGCCCGCGCCGTCATCGAGAGCGTCTGCGCCTTCGGCGAGCTTCTTGAGGCCTTCCTGTTCGGCAGCCATGCCCTCAGAAACCTGCTTCATGCCATCGACCGTCGTATCGAGCTTTTTCTCGAGCGAGGCCATCGCTGTTTCGGCACTCGTTGCCTGCACGTACTTCTTTACAGGCGGGTAGTACTTCTTCAAAAGCTTTATCTCTTCGTTGAGCTCGGGTATGTCGAGATTGTCCATGGCGTTCGAAAGCGACTCGATGCACTGGTCCATAATCTCGACATTCTCGTCCGTGAGGATGCCTTTGGCAGATTTCAGCATGGCTTCCATCTCGGCAATCTTCGCCTCATCGGGAAGCCCTGCCTTGAGCTTTTTGAGCGATTCGCCGACGGATTTGAGCGTTTTCCCACCTTCGGACAGCTCGTCACCAGCATCTTTTATGTAGCCGCCTAAGGTCGTAAGGTCTGATTGCGCGCTTCCGAGATCGGTTTGAATCTTTCCCAGATTAGTTCCAGCGTCCTTGAGGTCGGATTCGAACGTGCCGAGGAGGGCGAAAAGCTGCGGGTACTTGGCCATGAGCTTTGCCTGCTTCTCTTGAGGAAGCGCATCGTACATGCCCTGAACTTGCTCGACCGTGTTCTGGATGCTCTTCAGATTTCCGCCCACAGCTTGGGCATCGGCACCAATGCTTTTCAAATCATTGGCCACCTTTGCATCATCGCCCTGCAGCAGCGCTCCAGCAGCTTGAAGGTCTTTGCCTGCGTTCGCCATCTTTTTGCCAACATCGGAAAGCCCGCCTTCGACCGAAGACAGATCGAGGTTCTGCAGCAGTGCTATGGCACCTTCGGCATCGGCGATAGCCGACTGCGCACCGTTGAGCTTGCCACGTGCATCATCGAGCTTGGCTTTCGTATCGGCAAGGTCGTCCTTGTCGGCTTTGCCGAGATTGGCGATGGACGTATCGAGCGCATTGAGCGCCTTGTCCATGTTCTGAACCGCCTTCCAGGCAACCGCGATATTGACCTGATTACTGTCGAGGAGGTCCTCGATTTGCGCCACCGCCCGCTCGATTGGTCCATAGAGGTTCTTATCGTAACCAGTCTTGAGGGTGTTCATGCCGCCGAGCAACGTCTCGTCATCTGCCGTATCGCCCTCGCCTCCGATTGCGCTTTTGAGGCTCGATGTCCCTTTCGCAAGCTTGCTTGAACCCTTTGCAAGAGCTTCTGCGCCCTTGGGAAGCTCGCCGACGGATTCGTCCAATGTGTCAATGCCCTCTGACAAGGCAGAAGCACCCTTGGCAAGGGCATCTCCCCCATCTGCGAGCTGGCCGCTTGCCTTCTGCGCACTCTGCGCTCCTGCAGCAAGCTTATCAAGACCCTCCTTGAGCTCGCCTGTTCCGCTGAGAATCTCATTCATGGCATCGGTGAGCTCCTTGGACGCATCTTCCAGCTTGCTCGTATCGAAGTCGTCTGTGTTGAAGTCCTCGAGAAGGCCCGCCGTCGCAATCGTGAGCGAGGTTTTCATCTCGAAATCTGTGACATCGGCGCTCACTTCAAAATAATCCGGAATGTCGAAATCCTTGACCAGGTTGCCCAAGCTTTTGGCAAGCCCGGGGACCGCATATCCTGCGATTATGACACGGTCGCCGTCGTCTATAAGTTTTCCGTTCGTGACCTCGGCGTTCTTAAACGTCTCGTTGTCGAACAGCAGCGCTGTGATAAACGTGAAGGGAACGTAGAGCGTTTCTTCCTTGCCCTTTATGGTAGCTTTGCATGTGGCAGCGTTGTCGTACTCGTAGCGAATCCTGACATGCCCGGTAGCCCCAGCCAATTTGTCGTAGGAGACTTTTTTCCCGTCGAGGAAATATGAGACCTTGACCGAGACGGGCGCTTGCTTGTCGGTCGTTCCCGTGTAATAGACGTTGCGGCCCGCTGTATCCCAAATCATGTCATCGCCTTGACCGGAAAACACACTATCGTCCTCGACGTTCTCGATATTGTCGAGCTCTGACGAGTCGGCTATCTGCTGTTCTCCGAGCGGGTTTTTGAGTGTGGTCGAGACCTCTGTGCTCTTCACGGTGCCATCTGGCTTCGCGAAGACATACACGGTCTCGGTTTTCTCGTCGGCGACGGGCGCGCTGTACACACGCTTGCCGGTTTGCGCGACTGCCGCGTCGTCCGAGGATTCCCCATCCGAGGCGTCGTCCGCCGCAAGGGCAGCCTGCGGTGCCACAGCCAAGCTGCAGAGCGCCGCGAACGCAAACGAATACCCGACCGACGTAATGAGTCCTTTGCTGATTTGTTTCATGAAGCTATGCCTCCTAACCTTGAAGCGCGGGGCGCTTGGGCTTGAATCCGTGGCTTGTCTTTACGATGACCTTGTCAAATGTCATGAAGAATGCGGGCAAGATGAACAGAACGCAAAGCGTCGAGATGATGGCGCCTCGCGCCATGAGGCCGCAGAGCTGGCTGATAAGCCCCATACGGGCTACAAGTGAAACACCGATTGTTGCCGCGAAGAACGACCCGCCGCTTGTGACGACGGCTGGGAACGTCATCCGGAAGGCGGTTTCGACTGCTTCGCGTTTCGAGAGCCCGCCTGCACGTTCGCGCTTGTAGCGCGTCGTCATGAGGATGGCGTAATTGACAGTCGAGCCGAGCTGGATGGTCGAGATGCAAATCGGGGAAATGAAGCACATGACGTCGTTCGTGTAGTACGGCAAGCCGAGGTTTATCATAATCGCGAGCTCGATGACGAGCACGAGAATGAACGGAAGGACGAGGGACCTGAAGGCTATGGCGATAATGACGAGAATCGCTATGATGGCAAGCGCATCGACGACGACGAAGTCGTGATCCATGATCTCGGTCAGATCCTTGGTTGCAGGCGCCTCGCCGATGAGCATGCTGTCTGGATCGTATTCTTTTACGATGGAGTTGATTGTCTCTATCTGGTGATTTACCTCGTCTGATGACACAGCGTACGTGGAATTTATCAAAATGAGCTGACGTCCGTCGTTGACGAGCGCCTCTTTGATGCGATCGGGAATGAGCGCGTCGGGCATCAATCCGCCCTTTATCGAATCGTACCCGATGGCATAGGCCACGCCATCGAGCTCATTGATGCGTTTGAGCATCTGCTTTCCCTCAGCATGCGGAATGTCGGCACTGCAGAGAACCATTTGCGTGGTGGCCACGTCGAAGTCGTCTTGGAGCTTTTTGTTGGCTGTATTGAATTGCGTCTCTTCTTCGGTAAGGGTGCTCCCCGGCCCGATTACCATCGTGGTGAAATCGTAGTAGACCGGCTTGTTCAAAAACCCGTATACCGCTGGGAAGACGAGTGCGATTGCCAAGCACATGAACACGATAACCGCGGGCTTGGTCGTGATTATCTTCGCCAAGCCGCTGACATCCGGTATTAACCGCTTGTGCCTCAGTTTGAGCATAGGCCTCTCGAGCGCGAGCACAAGCGATGGC
>CADBQL010000421.1 GCA_902796815.1 uncultured Coriobacteriaceae bacterium
CAGCAGGCCAATACCTCAGTACGAGATTGCTTCTTCAAAGTGCTCATGGCGCCTACGCTGCGCTACAGTAAAGAATCCGCTCATCCGTTTCGCGATCTCTACGATGACAAATCAACCTTCGACGACATCGAGGGCGCTCAGGTCATCTGGTCGTTCCATCCGCTCGAATCGGGGCTTCCTGCACCTGGAAATGTATCGGATTTATTGTTGGACTGCGATCTTGTTATTACCGATTATTCTTCGATAGTATATGAAGCGTACCTGCTTGGCATACCTACCTTGTTCTACATGCCCGACCTCGAAAGCTACCGGAAATCACCTGGCTTAAATGCCGATCCAAGCATGCTGTGCCCGAGTCTCTGCATATATCAAAAAGCCGATCTCATCGCTCGAATCACCAGTTTGGCGGCGAAAAAGACGGAATACGATTTCGATGCGCTCGAGGCGTTTGCCGGACCTGCTTTCGACATCTCACATGATCGTGAAGCAAATTCCGCTGCTGCACGCATTGCGGATTTCCTGATATCCGATGCGCAAAAACACGATATGTTATAGACGTCGTTACTGCCCATGAGCAGTAACGCAGGTCAGCGGCTATAGATTTGTGAATATTGATTTTTGCTTGCAAGACGGTTTAGCTTAGACTACTATAAAAACGTTCTTACACTTCCCCAAACAAGCAGCACCGGGCAGAACACGCATTTTCGCGTCTGGCGCATGCGCATACATTCCCTTTGAAGGAGGATTCGTGAAGTTTTTCGTTGATACTGCCGACCTCGCCGAAATTGAAGAGGCAGCAAGCTGGGGAGCACTCGCGGGGGTTACGACCAACCCGTCCCTGTACGCCAAAATCGGTGGAAAGCTCGAAGATTTTCATGCGCACATGAAGCGCATTTGCGAAATCGTGGGGCCCGATTGCCCCGTCTCGGCCGAAAGCGTCGCCATGACAAGAGACGAAATCGTCGCCGACGGCCTGAAGCTCGCCGAAATCGCGCCGAACATCGTGGTAAAGGTTCCGACGATGGTCGAAGGCCTCGCTGCTACCAAAGAGCTTGCCAAGCATGGTGTTCCGGTGAACATGACCTTGTGCTTCAGCGTTCCGCAAGCATTGCTCGCTGCACGTGCCGGCGCACGTTACATCAGCCCGTTCATCGGCCGTTTCGACGATATTTCGGACGACGGAATTGAACAGGTCGCAAAAATCGTGACAGCCATCAACAACTACGATTTTACGCAGCAAACATGCAAGGGCGAAAAAGTCGAGATTATCGCTGCGTCAATTCGCTCCGCTAACCACGTGACACAATGCGCGCTCATGGGAGCCGACATCGCAACGGTGCCGTTCGGCGTTCTCAAAAAGATGGTCCAGCACCCATTGACCGACCGCGGCCTCGACACATTCATGAAAGACTGGGAGAAAGTGCAGAACGCATAAATGGCAGAAGAAGTCATCGATCAACAGGCACCAGAAGAAGAACCGAAGCCAAAACCGCGTAGGCGCACACGCAAAGCCGCAACGGAACCGCCAGCACCTGATGAAACTGGCGTGGGCGAAAGCGCCGATAGTACCGCGCAGTCTCCCGAATCGGCCGAATCCGCCGAAAAGAAAGCCCCGAAGCGAACAACCCGCACTCACGCAAGGGCGAAAAAGACCGCGGACTCTATCGGGGATGACCCGAATGCTGCATCAAATGCAGATGTTCAGGATACTCCGAAGGCAACAGAACCGCTTGTAGCGGAGACCCCCCTCGAAAATGGCCAGCCATTGGAACTTGCAGGGAATGCAGAGGCCGAAAAGCCGAAGCGCCGCTCGCGCCGCATACAGGTTAGCTCAACGGAAGTCGCGCAAGATGGCGATCAAACCGCACAATCTGAATCGAGCGTATCTGAAACCGCATTGGCTGTGTCTGAAACCCCAACCGAAAACGACGAAGAGGGAAGTGGCAAGGATAAACCCGCTCGGATGCGCAGATCGACCCGTATAAAAGATACCGCCGATGCCGAAAAATCCGAAGGAAGCCAAAAGGCCGACAAAGCCGATCAGGATGCAGAGTCGGATTCCCGGGGAAAAGCTTCTCAGAAATCATCGGGCCAGAAGAAAAACGCGACAGCAAACAACAATAACCAGCAGCGCAACAACCGCCACCAGCGTCGGCAGCGCAACAACCGCGAAGTCGAACCGAGCATTACACGCGAAGAGCTCGCCGAGCTCAAGGTCGCAGAGCTACGCGAACGGGCTGCCGCCCTCGAGCTCGACGTCACGGGCATGAAAAAGGCTGATCTAGTCGAAGCCGTTCTTGCAGCAAGCATTCGTGCAGAGGGCTTCATCGATGTTGCCGGAATACTCGACATCCTTTCGGACGGATACGGGTTTTTGCGCACAACTGGCTACCTGCCAGGCGAAACCGACTGTTATGTTGGAAGCGCGCTCATTAAGCGAAACGGGTTGCGCAAGGGCGACTACGTCGAAGGCACAACGCGACCAGCACGCGACAACGAGAAGTTCGCTGCAATCCAAAAAATCAACCGCGTCAACGGGCTGACGCTCGAAGAGCTTTCCAAACGTCCGCGTTTTGCGGATTTGACACCTGTTTATCCATCGGAGCGCCTCGTCATGGAGCATGGCAAGAGCACGACGACTGCACGCGTAATCGACCTGGTCGCGCCGATCGGCAAGGGTCAACGCGGACTGATCGTTTCGCCTCCGAAGGCCGGCAAGACAACCATTCTAAAAGACATCGCAGCTGCGATTAGCGCTAACAATCCTGAAGTCTACCTTATGTGCCTGCTCGTGGACGAGCGACCCGAAGAGGTTACCGACATGCAGCGGTCAATTAAGGGCGAAGTCGTCTCATCGACGTTCGATATGCCCGCCGACAACCATATCGCTGTCGCGGAGATGGTCATCGAACGTGCAAAACGCCTTGTCGAGACAGGAAAAGACGTCGTCATCCTGCTCGATTCGATCACACGCCTCGCACGTGCCTACAATCTGGCGCAACCCGCTTCGGGACGCGTACTTTCTGGCGGCGTCGATTCGACGGCGTTGTACCCTCCCAAGCGATTCTTGGGCGCGG
>CADBQL010000422.1 GCA_902796815.1 uncultured Coriobacteriaceae bacterium
ATCCGAATGAGTCATGCCCCAGGGGCGAGACTCATCGGATTGCCCAAGCCATATTATGAGTCATGCCCCAGGGGCGAAACTCATTGCCTTAGAGGCGAACAGGCCGCTAGAGGACGAGCGAAGTTGCCGCCGGAACGAAAAGCGCAGCTGCATAGAAAGCGCCGAGAACCACGTTGACGCTCAGGGCTTGCGGCATAGCTTGCAAACGTCGCTCAGGCGTGAGAGGATTCTGCCAAAGAGCCCGAACGATCGGATAGGAAGCGAGCGCCATAAACGGAACGATAACGAGGCCTTTTGAGTACCAAATCGCGATGTTTGCTATGCAAATCAAAGCCCAGGCAACAAGCGCAGCATGATAGAGGGCGCGTGCACGATCGCGGCCGAGCACAACGGGAAGAGTTTTGCGGTTCGCGGCGATGTCGCGCTCAATATCGCATGTATTATTGGTCAACATTATAAGTCCGACACCGATAATCGTCGGAAGACTCAATACGAACATCCGTGCGTCAAGAATTCCGGTAAGCACTTGGTACACGGCTAGCGGTATGAGCCCACCCATAACAATTCCGCTAACGAGCTCGCCAAGCGGCAGGTACGATATCGGAGATTTTCCTGCCGAATAGAGCACTACGAAAAGCGCTCCGATAAGCGCAATAACAAGAGGAACGATTCCGGCGCGAACAATCGCATAGATACCCAACACGAATGCTGCGAGCAAAAAGCCGACTGCAAGCCTGAGAGCATCCTTGGGATCTATATTGTTGTACACAAGGACCGCGTCAGATTCCTCGACATTGTCCTCGGCCGAATCAGTCCCTTTGACGTAGTCGTAGTAATCGTTGAACGTGTTCACCGATGATTGCATGAGAACGACGATTACGAGCAAGGCTATACACATGCTCACCGAAATCGGACAGGTGTTAGCGGCAGCTGCAACAGCTACGAGCGTCGGCATGATAGCGGCGGGCCATGTATGAGGCGCAGCCAAATTGAGCGCCATCATCGGAGTTAGAGTATTGTGCGAAGTATCCATAGCGCCATTGTACGCCAGAGCACGAATTGCCGCACGAGCAATCCGGCCTTTTTCATAAGCGCATATCGGCCTGACAAACACACGATTTCTGGATATAGATGCCCATGAAGACAAAAACGGGGCCTTAAAACGGCTCTCAGAGCCTTTAAGCATCTGAACTGGTGTTTTGTATGGTAAAACACCTATTACCTGACAAGCGCAGTGAAGAGGCTCTTATTTTGAGGAAAAACTTTGTTACCGGCAGGAAGAGTCGCTTATATCTGCAATAATCCGATTTTCAAATGTCTGATAATATATGTTATGTAAACTAATGATCCTCGAAAACAAATCTGCTCATCGCATCCTGCTCGTTTTTGGATCCCCTTCTAGCCCCAGGTTTCGTAACCAGAGCCCGCGCCTCCAGAAGGCGCTCCGGGCTGCATCCATGGCAACACTTGGGATACGTCACCTGTTTGCATCATATGCATGATCATCGGATATAGCATCACAACGGTGACCGCATTAGCAGCAAGCGCAATTGCCCCCATTCCAACCGTAACGATAATTGCTCGTTTTGCCAGAACGTACGTTGCCTCGTTTACGCGGTTGCTCTGTGCAAGATCCGCGAGCGCTCGCCACGCCAAATACGCGAAGATGAGCGACACCGTGCTCAGCAACACTCCGCCTATAAAAAGCGAAACGATTGCAAGGACTCGTGCAATCGAAATCTTTTTTCGCAGATTACGGTATTCTTCTGCCAAATCGTACATTTGTACATTCGAATTAATCGATCCCATCTGTTCGTTCTCAAAACGAACAGATGTATTGGTGCTATCAGATTCGCCCGAATGCGACTGCTCCATAGGAGCGTGCGGAGACTGCCATGAGGGCGGAGGCTCGGGAAGCTTATTTTTCCCATCATTGCCAACATTGCAATCGCTGCTTTGAGATGCCGTATTCTGCGAAAGATCGTCTATTTCGTTATCGTTTTGAGTCATGCGGTTCCTCTAATGTGCGCAATCTGCCCTCTGCATCATTCTAGCGGCCATATAGCTGCAGCTAGGAAATGCTGGCAGCATCGCCCGCTCATGTCATGCTCCCACTCCGCTGCTGCCAAATCCACCTGATCCACGTACTGTTGTATCCAGCTCATCTACAACGTTCAAGGTTGTATAAGGCACATCGAGTATTACAAGCTGCGCAACACGATCGCCACGCTTAATTTCAAAAGCCTCTGAAGCATCGAGGTTAACGAGGATCACCTTTATCTCTCCGCGGTAATTACTGTCAATCAACCCAGGAGCATTGACTATGGAAATGCCATGCTTTGCAGCAAGCCCACTTCGCGGCAGCACGAAGCCTGCATATCCTTGTGGTATCGCCAATGCGATACCACAAGGTACGGCCATACGCTCGAATGGCTTTAGGACAACATGCTGCGTCGATCGCAAGTCAAGGCCCGCATCCCCATCGTAGGCATATCGCGGAAGTTCGAGCTCACCGTCGAGATCCTTGACTTCTACGGTGACAGCTGCCATATTAGCGAAGCTCCTCGAGCGCCGAGGCAAACTCCTCGATATTCTGAAAATCCTTGTAGACGCTCGCGAACCTTACATATGCGACGTCATCGAGCGATTCGAGCCTCTCGAGCACCTTTGTGCCCAAATCCTTCGACGTTACCTCGTTACGCGGTGCCGCACGGAGCTCTGACTCGATACTGTCGATAAGCGAAGTGATCTGATCGGGAGTTATCGGACGCTTGGCGCAGGCTACGGTAACACCGCGCATGAGTTTATTGCGATCGTACGTCTCTGACGATCCGTCTGATTTCGTAACCAAGAGCGGTGTATCGCCAAGTCGTTCATAGGTTGTGAAACGATGCTTACAGCTCAGACATTCTCGTCTACGGCGTATCGTCGTACCGTCATCGGAAGGACGGGAATCGACTACTTTTGACTCTGGATAATCACAAGATGGGCAGCGCATGGTTCTCCTTCGTTTAAACTACGTTGCACTTAGGATACCACTTATCTTGGGATTTGATTGTGGACGAACCACTATATAGGTACATTATTGTTCAAAAAATGCCTATAGAGCACTTCATCTTGTGACTCAACGCCAAGCGAGCACGCCCTGTCTATGCGCCGAAGAACAATGCAACCGCCGCAATCACGCTTCCTGAAAACACAAGCGTTCCAATCGAAGCACGCGTAAACACTCTGTAGGCGCAACCTCGCACATCTTCGTACTTCATGCTGCAGTACATCTCACTTGCCTCCAATACATCCTTCACATGCGAACGAATCGAATCGGCAACGGTATTATGCTGCTTGATACTCGTGGCTAACTGAGTCTGGCGGGCATCAAAAGGTCGTACGATCCGACACTCTCGTCTTGGAAACTGGATAATGGTCGCTATGTCCCGGCGGTACGAAACTGATGAATCGAGGGCGGAGGTTCCATTTGTCAAAAATCTCGCTGTATTCTCGCTCATTTCTTTCTCCTGCTCTTGCATAGAACCTTTGTTCGTGTGTATAATAAGGCGTACAAAAGTTCTTGTCAACACAAAATGCAACATTTGTTCGAGAAAGGAGAATAACGTGGCTAGCACCCTCACACGGAAGCAACAAGCTGTTATGGATTGCATCGAGCGATGCATCGAGGAGAAGGGCTACGGCCCTACGGTGCGCGAGATTTGCGCCGAACTCGGACTATCCTCCCCTTCCACGGTTCACGTTCACCTCAAGACTCTCGAGCAAAAGGGATACATCGTTCGCGATCCGCTTAAATCCCGTTCGATTTCGCTGCCCGCATCGCGCAAACCCACGCCTGTAGAGCCGAGCATCGTACGGCCATCTTTTAGCAAAGTCGTAGACGTACCGCTGGTTGGTAACGTCGCCGCCGGCGAACCTATATTGGCCGAAGAAAACATCACCGACACAATAACGTTGCCATCCGATATCGTAGGCGACGCCCCATCGTTCATGCTTTCGGTGCGGGGCGAATCTATGATCGAAGCTGGCATCAACGACGGCGATTACGTGGTCGTCAAGGAGCAACCTGTCGCCAACAATGGAGACATCGTCGTGGCTCTTATCGATGATGGCGCGACGGTAAAGCGGTTCTTCAAAGAACGCGACCATATTCGGCTTCAACCCGAGAATTCGAGTATGGACCCGATTATTACGACTAACTGCCAAATTGCCGGTAAGGTTGTCGCAGTATTTCGCCGCATCTAGCTCGATGGCTTGCGTTTCTTGCGTCATGCCCTGAATAAAGCTCGCATAAGTGCTTTAAAGCTGCAAGAAGCACTAGGTACTACTTGCAGTTTTTGAATAAATGAGCGCAATCGTCGGGAGCGTACAGCCTCATATGCGTTCCGTCTTCCTCATGCGATTGCGAGACGATATGGCAGCGCTTGTGTGCGAGCGCCGTCAGGTCTCCCCTATCATACGGAATAACAACTTCGAGATAGTTTCCGTGCGAGGCTGCAACATTGGCAATTCGGCCCAAAAGTTCATCAACGCCTTCGCCTGTATGAGCCGAAACGAATAGCGCTGTCGGATGGGCGTTTTTGAGCTGCTTGAGGCGCTCTTCCGACTCGAGTGCATCGATTTTATTAAATACAGTCAAACGTTCGATTCTTGACGCACCGATTTGATCTAGTACATCCTCAACGGTTTGAACCTGATACGACACCTCATCCGAGGTACAGTCGATCACGTGTACGATTAAGTCAGCTCCATTTATCTCGTCAAGCGTCGACTTGAACGACTCGATGAGAGTTGTGGGCAGCTTCCTGATAAAGCCGATAGTATCGGTTACCGTCACAACACGCCCTTCCGGAAGCTTGAGCTTTCGGGTTGTTGCGTCGAGCGTCGCAAACAATTTGTCGTAACTGAGAACATCCGAGCCTGTAAAACGGTTGATCAGGCTCGATTTTCCTGCATTCGTATAACCTGCGAGGGCGATTTTGAACGTTGATGAGCTATAGCGCCCTTCGCGCTGAACCGACCGAACCCGATCGAGCTGTGCAAGCTCACGCTTGATTGACGAAATGCGCTTGCGCACCATGCGACGGTCGACCTCGAGCTGACTCTCGCCCTCGCCAAAACGCGATCCAACGCCTCCGCCCATCCTGTTCGAAGCAAGGTGTGCCCACATGCCGCGCAAACGCGGATAGAGGTATTGGTTTTGCGCAAGCCTCACCTGAAGTCGTCCTTCGCGCGTCGTCGCATGCAGGGCGAAAATATCGAGAATCAGGGCTGTTCTATCGAACACCTTTATGTCTCGCCCCACGATTTTTTCGAGATTCGATTGCTGCGAAGGAGTTAGCTCGTCATCGAACACGACCATATCGGCGGCGTAAGCATGACAGAGCTCGGTTATCTCAGCGGCCTTCCCACTTCCAACGAACGTACGTGCGTTCGGTGCTTCGAGCCGCTGCGTTGTCGAAGCGACCACTTCCGCGCCGACCGTATCGATAAGACGCGAAAGCTCTTGCAACGACGATTCGACCGGCCAAGGTGATCCTGGCCAATCCACGCCGACAATAACGGCTTTCTCTCGATACTCTTCGTTTTCGTTCATGCGCAAAATGATACCTCATCTACGCCTTCACCGCTCTTCGCACAAAAGAACAACTCGAACAATTGCCCAGATTATGCGCGCTTCAAATCGATGCTCGAATGAGTCATGCCCCTGGGGCGAAACTCATTATTCCCCTGGGGCGATACTCATTTCCCGATGAGCGCAAGCGACTGCGCGAGCAAGTCATCGAGGTTATATTCGGTTGCATCAAGCCAGGTGATCCGCTTATCTTTGCGAAACCAGGTTCGCTGGCGCTTGGCGTATCGATGCGTTGCGAGCTTTATGCGATCGATGGCGTCATCAAGCGCGCAGAGTCCATCAAGGTACTCGACAATTTCTTTATAGCCAATCGCCTGCGGTGACGTGATACCTTCACGCAAGCCGGCAGCTAGCAAGCCTCGAACCTCGTCAACAAGGCCGGAGGCCACCATAGAATCGACACGCACATCAATTCGCGTGCGCAATACGGCGGGATCGACACTCAATCCAATGAAAAGCGCGGGATAGCGTTGAGGGATTTTTGCGAGCTTTTCCTTCTGGTCTGCATAGCTCGTTCCAGCCTCGAGAAGCTCGAATGCGCGCACGACCCGTTTCACATCGTTTGGAGGAATTATAGCGGCGCTGTTTGCGTCAGATTCACGTAACAGCTCCCACAGCTCGCTTGCGCCTCGTTCCCGCGCAATAGCCATATAGTGGTCGCGCACGGCGTTTCCTACTTGCTCCCCTTCTGGAAACTCGTAATCATCGATGGCTGCGCGCACGTAAAAACCCGTGCCACCGCACAAAACCGCCCGCTTACCGCGCTTGGAAATATCCTCGAAGCATCGCCGGGCTTCAATTTGGAACAAAGCCGCCGAATAGGGCTCCCCAGGCTCGACAATATCGAGGCAATGATGCAAAACGATTTGCTCATCAGGAGTAATCTTGCCTGTTCCAATGTCCATGCCCTTGTATACTTGCATGGAGTCCGCGCTCACAACTTCCCCATCGATTGCAAGCGCTATACGCTGCGCAAGCTCGGTTTTTCCCGACGCAGTCGGTCCGACAACGCAAACGATTGGTTCGTGAAGGTCCATGGTCGTGAAAGAGCCCGTCTAGAGCAACGTACCACGCAAATACCACGTACGCGCCTCATCGATATGAACAGGCACAATGGTGCCAATGATGCTTTCGAGTGAAACGCCATCGGGAATCGGTGCATGAACTGTCTGATTCTTAGGGCTTTTGCCCGAGAGCAGATTGCTATCCCGCTTCGAAACACCCTCCACGAGCACGTCGACGGTTGCGTCGAGATCTCGTTGGTTGGCCTCAAACGCCCTCTTCTGCACCACTTCGACAAGGCTGTCAAAACGACGCTGTATAACTTCCCGCGGCGTCGTATCGACCATACGTGCAGCAGGCGTTCCCTCGCGCTTGGAATAGATAAACGTGAAAACCTGAGAATAACCGATTTCATCGACGAGTCGATACGTACCCTCAAAGTCTTCTTCGGTCTCGCCAGGAAAGCCGACGATTATATCAGTCGAAAGCGCGATATCAGGACATACGCTCCTGAGCTTATCGATCAAGCCACGATAATGCTCGACTGTGTAGTTGCGGTGCATAGCTGCAAGAATCTCATCCGATCCCGACTGGGCGGGAAGATGAAGTGCCGGCATCAGCGAACGCAAGGTCCCAAACTTCGCAATTACCTGATCGGTCAGATCTTTCGGATGACTCGTCGCAAAGCGAAGACGCTCGACCCCGCTTGCATCTACCGCTTCGAGAACATCGGCAAAACGCGGCTTTCCGTACAAATCGCGGCCGTATGAATTGACATTTTGCCCGAGCAACGTGATTTCCTTGACACCTGCATCGACGTACGACTTCGCCTCAGCAGCGATTTCTTCGAGCGATCGCGATTTCTCGCGCCCACGTACGTATGGCACGATGCAATACGTGCAAAAATTATTGCAGCCAATGGTAATAGGAAGCCAAGCCGCCCAAGCATGCTCGCGCACGCTCGGCAGTTCTGTCGGAAACGCCTTCGATTCCTCTAAAGTCTCTGCGCGCCGACCGCCATGCTCGATAACGTCTTCGAGCAGTCCTGGCAGCGAAGCAAGGTTATTCGTACCAAACACGACATCGAGATGCGGCAAGCTCTTGAACAGCCCGTCGCCATCGCGCTGTCCAATGCAACCACCGATTGCGATAATACGCTTGGATACAGGAGAACCTTTGCGCAAGGGGACGTTCTTCATGGTTTGGACTTGCCCGATGAGACGCACATCTGCTGCTTCGCGAACACAGCATGTCATGAAGACCACCACGTCAGCCTCTTCGATTGTCCCAACCGCTTGGCAGCCAAGCGACTCAAGCATGCCTACGACGCGTTCGGAATCATGCTTGTTCATCTGACAGCCAAAGGTCTGGACATGAAACGTCACGTCCATCCATGCCGCTTGCTGCAAGGCCATAGTATTGTCCTAGAAGTCGCCCTTAGATGAATCGTCGACCGATGCCGACGTTCCATGCGTAAAACTCGCAATAATCGAGAAATGAATCGCTGTACGATACTCGCCGTCAATGATGATATCCGCAAACGAAGGAACGCACGCAATCTCAATGCCGACGGGAGATAAGAAACCACGCGAAATGGCTATCGCCTTTATCGCCTGATTAACCGCACCGGCTCCAACCGCCTGCATCTCTACTGGTACACCATCTTTCACCATGCCAGCTATGGCGCCGGCAACTGATGCGGGAGATGATTTTGAAGATACCTTCAGGCAGCTGAGCCCCGAGTACTGTTCATTGGATTGCATATATTCCTCTTACATAGTGCATTGCATGTGCGTTTTTACAGCATTCTTCGTCTGTTTCTGTAAACATGTATTCTAGCCATTATCGGCTCAGCTTTCAAGACCATGACGTGGGTTGCCGTCATTGCGACTACGAAGAATCTTCGGTGCGGACGAGCGGTATGCTGACGGTAAGCGAGTCTTTTTTTACCGTAACAGTTGGGCGAACGGATGGGTTGAGATAATACTTCTCGGCCAAAGACGCATAGGCGCGCATGACATCGTCGAGCAGGGCAGATTTGTCCGGAGAGGAAATCTTCACGATTGGGTTGCTCCCCTTGGAGATACGTCGCTTGGCGGAATAGCTATGCTGTTCGATTTTTACCCGATCGAGCACGTTTTGCGCTTCCTCGACCTCTTTGTCCATGACGCGACGCGCTGTGCGTTCGGAAATGTGCAGCCCCATGCTTTCCGCCACAAAGGCAAACTCACTCGGATCGGCCGTTGCGGCTAATCGCTTGACGATTGGAAGCGTCGTAACATCATCGCAAAACAAGCGATCGACCGCTGATAGAGTGGCTGTCCCATACGCAAGGAGCACAGCGCAAATCTCTGCAGCAGACCCGATGTACACCGCGCAGTGAGCGCGACTCTGTATGGCGAACTCGCAGATGGTTCGGATTATGTTCTTTGGACCACGTACCTGAACGACGCCCTGATCATCAAGCGAAAACGTAGGAAACGACGACTGGTCGGCCTTTTCGGGCAAGCTGGATACATCGCTTTCGACCTCTATTGCGCATCCGAGGTTTTCACCCGAGCATACGACCTGTGCGCTTTTTGCATTCTGTGCGATGGAGTATAAGGCCATACCGCGACCATGAAGCCCCCATGTGTCGGTATGAGAGGAATCCAGCTTCGACGTAACGCGCGGCTCGAATACAAGTTCCCTCATATGGTCGGGAATCCCGCACCCATCATCAATGACGGTCAGACGCCGTATCGACCCGTCTCGCGATGTTGCGACAAATATATGCGCCGCCCGGGCATCGCGCGAATTACGCAGCATTTCGAGGACAATGTGTTCGCTGCAGCGTATATCTTGGGCTGCTTGGCGACGTTCAGCCTCAGATGTTTGCAAGCGAACAAAACCACCTCCGTAATCGACTTCGATTCGGAGGTGGTCCTCACCGCTGACGCGCTTTACGAAATCTTCTAGCGTGTCTCCATTCATATGCTATTTAGCAATGCCGATAGCGCGGCTTTCGCGAATTACGACTACTTTAACTTGGCCAGGATATTGCAGCTCGTTTTCGATACGGTTAGCAATCTCGTGCGCCAAAACGACCGTGCGCGCTTCATCTACCTTATCAGGTTCGACCATTACGCGGACTTCGCGGCCAGCCTGGATGGCATACGTACGCTCGACGCCTTCATACGAGTTCGCAATCTCCTCGAGCTTCTCGAGGCGTTTGATGTACGCATCGAGCGTCTCCTTGCGTGCGCCGGGGCGAGCGGCCGACACGGCATCCGCCGCTTGCACGAGCACGTCAAGGACGCTGTTAGGCTCGATGTCGTTATGATGAGCTTCGATGGCGTGGACAATGGTCTCTTTTTCGCCGAAACGACGCGCAAGGTCGGTGCCTATGACGGCATGGTTACCCTCAACTTCGCGATCGATCGCCTTGCCGATATCGTGGAGCAAGCCGGCTCGTTTAGCGGGTACTGGGTCAAGCCCGAGTTCGCTTGCCATGATGCCGCACAGATAGGCGACCTCAAGCGAGTGGTTGAGAACGTTTTGCCCATACGACGTGCGATAACGCAAACGGCCAAGCGTGTGGACGAGCTCGGGATGAATGTCGTGGATTCCCATATCGAAAGTCGCCTGCTCGCCAGCTTCCTGCACGCGTTGGTTCACAAGCTTTTCGGCTTTATGGAACATCTCCTCGATACGCGACGGATGAATGCGCCCATCGGAAATCAGGTTCTCCATCGTCACGCGACCGATTTCACGGCGGACAGGATCGAAACACGAAATCGTAACGCACTCCGGCGTGTCGTCGATGATCAGGTTTGTTCCGGTAATCTGCTCGAACGAACGGATGTTTCGACCCTCACGACCAATGATGCGGCCTTTGAGGTCATCAGATGGAATCTGAATCGTCGATACCGTATTCTCGATTGTGTGTTCGGACGCTATGCGCTGCATCGCCTGGCTGAGAATCGACCGCGCCGTTTTGTCGGCCTCGGCTTTTGTGCGCGCTTCCGAATCTCGAATGATGGCCGCACTCTCGTGCGCCACTTCGTCGCGCAACTTGGTCAGCATCTCGGCTTTTGCCTCTTCGGGCGTCATGCCTGCAACGCTCTCGAGACGAGCATTTACCTCGTTCTCGGCTGCGTCGAGATCACGCGAACGACGATCGAGCTGTCCCTGCATCGAAGAAATCTGATGCTCGCGCTGATCGAGCGTGTCGGTCCTGCGGTCGAGCGCCTCTTCACGTTGCTGAATTCGATGTTGTGCCTCGCGAACTTCTTTTTGACTCTCCTTGCGCTCGGATTCGATCTCGGCACGCATCTTCAAAGCTTCG
This sequence comes from uncultured Coriobacteriaceae bacterium, assembly GCA_902796815.1. GTDB lineage: Bacteria > Actinomycetota > Coriobacteriia > Coriobacteriales > Eggerthellaceae > UBA9715. Next base: position 10,971 of record CADBQL010000422.1, read on the forward strand.
TCCTTCGCCTCAACCTCTGCTTCGCGCTTGATGGTATCTGCCTGGCGTTTTGCTTCCGTTACGATGTCTCCGGCCTCAAGCTCCCTGCGCTTGGCAGCGGCGTTGGCCAGATAGCGTGCAATCACGAAACCGAGGGCGATGCCGATGATGGCCCCAAGAACAGCCCATACGACTTCGGGCATCGTATCCCCTTTCTCGAAATAGCTTGCATTTTTGCGCATGAAAGTATGCCATGCGCTTCTCATGGCATGAGAACATAAGTCTCACGTAAGGTGTTGATATTCAAATGTTATATAAACACCCTTGCGGGTTCACATTCTCACTATGATTCATGATACCGTTTTGAACCGTTCTGTTGAGACGCAATGCACTATCGTCATAAAATGTTCGGGTGAGTAGCTTTAAAGTTGCTGATTCTCCAGCAACAACCCCAGACACACATCCAACTATATTTTGCCAATCATCCTGAGATGAGCTCGCGACACTGTCCGGAGAGAAAACCCTGCAGGGCGCGCAGAACAATTCCCGTGCGCGCCCTGCCCCCAATCTGCGTATCTGTTCAACGATGTTAACCGATTGCCTTGCTTTGCTGCTCTTCGCACCATACTCGGGACGCACTGCTTGCTACTGTTGACGAAAAGCCTTTCTGCACGAGCTTTCGATAGGCTGATTGCCTCAAGTTCTTTGAGCGCGGGGGCTTCCGACGCAACGTAGACAGAGCGCGTTCAATCTCCGCATCGTCATCAAACTCGGCAAACAATTCTGGATCGAGTCCAT
>CADBQL010000423.1 GCA_902796815.1 uncultured Coriobacteriaceae bacterium
CGAAACAAGCCTGATTGTAGATGCGATACCAGTGGTCTTTGATCATCTGCCTCTTGTTGATATGGAATCTCTGCTTGTTTATGTTCTTAAAGCCGTAGGTGCTGACCGTGGAGCTGTTATAGAAGCCGTCGACTGTCAGATACCGGCCCGTTGCGACATTTCTGATGTAGTAGACGTAGCTCGAGTACTTGATGATTCTCCATTTCTGTGCTGAATTGGAGTAGTTTCTCTTTTTCTGATAAACCTTTCCGTTGACGTCAGTAAGGTACTTTCCCGAGCAAGACGCCTGTATGGTGTATTTGTTATCTCCTTGGTGCCAAATGACGAACCTCTGGGCCATCCAGCCGTCTGAATCCCAAGTTTTCACCCTTGCGTTTCTCTGAGATGATTTGGGAATGTCGAGGTAGCGTTTGCCGTAGGTGCATTGGATACTGTAAATATCGCTGCTTATGGTAGGGCCGGAGTGTATTGAGGCTGATGTAATCTTCGTTTTTCCGTTCTGTTGCAGTGATCCGGCTTTGAGCTCTGAGGCGGCATATGCAGTATCTACCGTGCTCGTCGGATTCAAGTCGGCGGGCAGCGCGACTGCTGATACCGACAACGCGAGTGCGGTGAATCCAGTGGCAATGATGCGCGCTACGCGTTTAAAGGCGTTTGTTTGATCGATCGTTTTCATGGTCATTCCTCTCTTTGTTGATTGGCTATTGGGAATCGGGCGTTTTCGATTTCCTTGTTGATACTCATCTTACGGGGGGTTTCTGGGTTCTTGTTGCGCAACAAAGTGACACCCATCAAGCGCTCCCAAGCTTGAGAGATTCAACTGGAGCAATCTGCGAGGAACGTGCTGGAGGGGAAGAAAACTACTGCCTGTTTAAAGAGATGGACTGCACTGCGAATGACTACGCTGATCTGGCGAAGGCAAGCCGGCTTCGTTCATGCGGTCGCAATGCAAAGGGTCATCCCAACATGATCAGTCCCAGTGTGGATTCTGATCTTGATAAGAACCTCGGAGCGAAGCTGGGATACCTTAAAATGAGTTTCGCTCCAATCGCTTTACTCATTCTTGATAATAAATAATGAAAATGTTTGATTACTGATTGTTTTATGAATCAAAAGATAAAAAATAGCGTAAATGTTTGATAAATAAGAGCTTTTCAGAATTTTTGAGAAAATTGATTTTAAAAGTCCAGTTCAAAGGCCTATGAAATTTGAACTACTCGAGTGTTTTCGAAAATATCAAACATTATCGAAAAAAATGAACATTCGGCATTCGAATTTGCAGTAAATCAAACATAATAGCAAATAATTAACGTCATTTCGCCATTATGGAACGGTATGCGCTGAGCAATCGGCGCGATTCCTCTATGCGAGTTGCAGAAAGTTACGTAACAGGCCAATTTGCGACGCCCATACGATCCGATAACCGAAAAACCGAAACGAGAAGAACGAAGATGAACCGACTATTAACGACTTCGAGCTATATGCAGATGACGAGCTAGATATCAATGATGATTGCGCCGCTGAAGATGATGGCGAGCTGCAAAAGAGGAAGTCGGGCAAAACGACTGCAATCGATGATAAAGTGAAGGCCTTAGGATAGGTTCTTACAGAAGCGATTGCAATGCTGGAGGTAATGATGTTTTGTTCGAGATGCGGAGCCAAAATCGATGATTCATCGATTTACTGCGCAAAATGCGGCCATAAGCTCGAGCATCCCGCGTCGTGCTCGGACGCCGCTGGATTAAGCCCGGCAATTCCCGAGTCGCAGCAGAGAGGCTTCACACAGAGTCCGGCAATTCCCGAGTCGCAGCAGAGAGGCTTCACACAGAGTCCGGCAATTCCCGAGTCGCAGCGATCGACGTTCTCGTCGCAACAAATGCCGACGCAATCGGTTGCCACAGCGGAAGCTCAATTACCTAATCGCAAAAACAGGGGGCTTATCATTGCCGCCGCCACTTGCGTTCTCGTTGCCGTTGTTGCAATTGGATTGGTTGCATCCGGGGTTATTCCGCTGCCTCCATCGTCTCAGAGCTCGGCGTCGCCTTCCGTCGCAGCGGATGGGTCTTCGAGCGCAGCTACATCAGGCGGAGGAAAAACCGAGCGGGACCAGTCTTCGAACGGGGGCTCTTCCGATACGACATCGTCGGATAATGCCGCCGGTAGCGAGCATCCTGCGCTTTCGTTTTACTATGTCAACTTGGGAACCGAAGACGCGGCGTATACATATCCGGTCTTTTCGGGCGGGCCGGACGATGCGGTTGTAAGTCAGCTCAACGAACGCTTGGAGCAAGCGGCGCGCGAAGCGTACGACAAGCATGAATACAAGAGTGCCGACGGGGTGACGTACAACTATGCAGCATGGACGGCGACTGTCACATATATGAAGGATGATGTAGTCGGGCTCTCCTACGGAGGGTACATAGAAACAGGGGGTCCGCACGGGTATCCGCAATGCTGGGCCGAGGTTGTCAATCTAAGCAACGGCTCGACGATGGATGCAACTGAGTTCGTAGGGCTTACGTTGGAGGAGCGCGATCAACAGACAAGGCGGCTCGTGGACGATTTCTATTCAGCAACGGGAGAGCATGATAATTACACCAGTTCAGCTGAGGTTTTTGAATATTACACCACCGATGAGCTTATCGATCAGAAAAGCCTTGCGTACATACTGACTTCCGATGGTGTGTATACCTACTTCGGGTCGTATGTGCTTGGTTCGTACGCCTTCGGAACGCGAACGCTCCTCATGTGTGACCTCGACGGTAGGTACGTAGGCTATGTCGACTCCGATCCGGCGGTAAGTTATCCTCGCGAAAGTGAGCCCGCTTCGAGCGCTGGTCGCGAGAATGAAGGCGAGTCGGGGGCTGGCAATGCTGGCGCTGGCGCTGCCGAAACCGCACAACAACCGCCTGTGGACAAGCGGCCCGAATACCGTGTTGTAACAGACGATTTCGAGTTTGATATCCCCGAATATTGGAGGGGAAAAGTTGACTACTTTACCGATTTTAACGATGCGGGCATGTCGAGCGTTACCGTATATCCTGTCACGTCTCTCTCGCAATCGCCTGACAGTGTCGGACGATATCGCCTCGTGACAATCGAGGCATTGCCCAGCGATTCGCCTGCGGCTAACAACATGGGCGATATCATCGGTCACATTGCCGGTAAAGTGGAAAGCGACGACAAGGCGGTCGTGGTTCGTTCTACGAATTGGCCTGCCGAGCGCGCCACGTTTTTTGCCAACAACAAGATGTACGGTGGGAGTTCCCAAGAAATCGAGCTCATGTCGGCGCTGGTGGACCTGATTTCGGGCGGAAGCATCACCTACAGCGAGGCGCGCCAAGCTGGCCTAGATGCTGCGTCTCCTGGAGAAGCGAGCATGCTCTACCAAGCTGCTGACGTGAACTACTTGAACGAAACTCTGATCCCCACGCTGCGAGCGCTTTGATATACCCGTTTGGGTAATGAGTCGAATGAGTCACGTCCCAGGGGCGCGACTCATCGGGCATGAGTTTCGCCCCAGGGGCGTGACTCATTTTTGTGCGGAGTCCGAGTTTGCCGGGCTTCTCGCGTTTCGCTTTCCGCTCAATACGCAAGACGCGCATCGCTGGTTAACAGAGCAAGGACGGTGCAGCCCAGACGAGAATCGCCAGGATGGTGGCGATGGTATATTCGCCGACGGGCAGGTGCTTCTTGTTTTTGGCAAGCCAGTTGATCATGTCGGTTCCCCTCTTTCTCTGAGCCGTATTTCGTTTCGATGGTTAGAGAATAAGGGCGGGTTTGACGGCGCTGTTGCGCAACAAATTGCAATGTGCTTAGAATCAGGATGGTTTCAGCAGTTTATTGCATGTACTTTGCAATCGCGTTGGCGATTCGTTTCCAGATTTCCTGGTATGCGCGTTCCGACGGATGGATACCATCCGCCTCAAAGAATGGGCATGCGCCGATGTTCTTAAGGACGTTCGAGACGGATACGGTTTTTCCCATTCCAGCTGCTTGCGCATAATAGCGCAGCCTGTTTTTTGCGTCTCTGCAGTAGTAATACTTCTCGATGGTGCAGTAGTGCGTATCCGCATGCGCCTTGGCGTATCGCTTGAGCTTCGCATTGTATGCAGAAAAGCGGTCCCATAGTATACAGCTGTTCTTCGTAGGCTTGCTCATCTGGTAATACTTGGGTGCTTTGACGGTGCTCACGAGTATGAACTTGGGCGATTTTGCCTTGATTGCCTTTGCCCGTGCGCGGCATTTCGTGATGAAGGCTTTGGTTTGCGTAAAACTTCGCGCAACGAGCTTGGAGCTCTTTGATGCGTTTCGTGGCGATTCGACGATGGCGTTTGCCCCGTAGATCACGATGACTCGAGGATGTTTTGCCATTACGGCGTTCACGTAGCGTGGCAGAAGCCACTGGCGCGACTTCGATCCGCCGATGCCGAAGTTTGACACGATGGTTGCGGCAAGCCCCTTGTTCATCGATTCGATGTCGGCAGCCGCTGAGTCCCACCTGCCGAACGAGGAGCTGCCTACAAGCGCGATGCCTCCGTGTGGCGTGCCCACAGTCTGGGTGCTCGAAGCTATTTCGCCGACTCTCAGGGAAAACTCGGTGTCGTTAATTGCAAACGCAGTTTCTTTTGAAAGCGTTATCGCAGATGCGGAGGACACGGTAACCGCGAGGACAATCAGAGCTGCCAACATCACGGTTTTTATGCGCTTGGCCAGCGTGAATAAGGTGCACACGGCATATTCAAAACCAGATGCATTGTCGTTGCTTGTAGTGTATGCGTGCGATCCTTTCGCGCCACACCTTATCGTTCCGACTTGCTTTTTGCCAATCATTACGCGCAATCGATTTCTCTTGTTAGTTCCGTACAAGAGAAATGATAAGTGCTTTAATCGCAAAATTGTTGCACAACATTGTTTCTTCGCATATCGACGTATTTCAGAATGCCACGTCAGACGAGTTGCCTGTTATGGTGAAAACGAGCAAGTCAAACAGCCTCAATGTTTTCCCGCATAAGCCGAACAGTTTTGTGGGTTGATAATCGGTGCAGCTGAACTGGGCAGCAGGGCGTTCCCAGTCTGATTCAAGGCTTCTCACGTATGACGACATCAAGGATCTGAGCGATGCCGAGCGCTGCGTCGCGTGGAATGAGATCATCGCCAACGCGAACGGTTACTGCTTCAGGAACGCCGGCCTGCGTGGGTATTTCAACCACAAGTGCAGCTGGTACAGCCCCAATAGCTCGGCCGATGCGGGCGGCGGCCTTTCGGGAGACGATGTCCGGATGAAAAACGTCACGTTCCTGCAGGAAAACACCGACGAGTGGTACCGCTACAACCTCTTGCTCGACTAAAGCATTCAACCCTACCTGGTGAAGGACGCTGGTTCTGCCGTAACTACCTGCGAGTCGCACCCCTGGGGCGTGACTCACTCGGGTGATGAGTTTTGCCCCAGGGGCGCGACTCATTGGTTAGGTTGCATCCCAGCCGATGAGTCTTTCCCCTGGGGCAAAACTCATCGGCCAGGGCGTGTCGCTCGTTTATCCGCAGCACGCCAGGCTGTAGGCATCCTTTACTGCGTCGGAAACACCCGCGAGATCGGTAGTTACGGCAGTTACGGGGGCGGGGTTTCCTTCTTTATCCACCGTGAGTTTGCTCAGTGTGATTATCGAGTTGGTTTTGAGCGACTCCAGATTGGCGATGCCGTCTTTTGCCAAGCTTGATGCGAGTGCGTTGAGGTTTCCGTCAGCCGCATTGCGCGTAGGTTCATAAACGTACACGGTGGCCTTCATGAGCTTAGCAGCCTTTTGGGCCTCGGCGAGCATCTCGGCTGAGTGCTTATCGGAGGCATCGGTTATTGCGACGGCGGACCGCCCCTTGTTCAGTGCCAGCCACAGCAGTTGATCGCGGCTGATGAGGTCGAGGCTGTCGGCGGTTTTGAGGTTATACGTCTTGGTAAGGTAAGCGCCCTCGTCCATGCTGAAGTCGTATTCGGGCATCTCGGATGCGCCTGCGACCTCGCATGAGTCAAAATTTTCGGCTTCGGCAGCATCGCTGGCGACAGAGCCGGAGTTGCTAGCAGTGGCAGAAGCGCCCGTCGTGCCAGCTACTGCCTGCTGATTCGTCTGAGAGCATCCAGCCGCAAAAACCAAGACGGTCATGCTTAGAATTACAATAACCAGCGTAAATGCATTTCTTTTCACTTCGTGCGCTCCTTACAATAATTGTTGGTGGCGCAAATTATATATTGAAGACGGATTTGAGCAGCTGAGACAATGGTGAACTCCTCAACTTTTGCTTCGGGGCGCTTTGGAACCCCGATACGATGGATTGCGAGCTGGCGTTATGCTGACCGAACTGTAGTCGACGGCATCAGGTTGCCCGCCGAGTGAGTCGCGCCTCAGGGGCGAAACTCACTGAACAAGAAAGGAGTTTGACCCCTTTCCCGTTTTGAAATGATGCGGCGCTTTTTTGGGAAAAGGGCTCCTGCGGCGGCGGCGACTACCGAAATGGGTACAATCTTGAAATCGAGTTATATCGTTGCCAATCGTTTGGAGAACACGCATGCTTTCTGAGCGCCTGCTGAGTTTCGCCGTAAGGACGACCTCGAAGAACTATTTGAAAATTAACCGCACGACCGACACGCGCGTACCTGGCCCCAAGCCTGGCCAGAAGTACATGCTCTACATGCACGTGCCTTTCTGCACGAAGCTGTGCCCGTACTGCTCGTTCAACAGGTTCCCGTTTTCGGAGGAGCGCGCGGTGTCGTATTTCGAAAGTATGCGGCGCGAGATGCGGATGCTCGCCGAGCTCGGCTACGACTTCGACAGCGTGTATATCGGTGGTGGCACGCCGACCGTCATGATCGGTGAGCTGTGCGCTACGATCGACCAGGCGCGCGAGCTGTTCAGCGTGCGCGAGGTTTCGAGCGAGACGAACCCGAACCATCTGATACCCGAGATTCTGGAAAAGCTCGAAGGGCGCGTGCAGCGCCTCTCGGTCGGGGTGCAGAGCTTCGATGATGAGCTGCTCAAGCAGATGGAC
>CADBQL010000424.1 GCA_902796815.1 uncultured Coriobacteriaceae bacterium
AGGAGCGGTGGGACTCGAACCCACATTCCCGAAGGAGGCGGATTTTAAGTCCGCTGCGTCTGCCAATTCCGCCACGCTCCCACGTCGTGTAGCTAATGATACCATGCGCACCGATGAGTTTCGCCCCTGAATGAGTTTTGCCCCTGGGGCGTGACTCATTCGCCATTCGACTGCCGAGCTAGAACTGGGCTTTGCCCTTGGGAAAACCCAGCGGGAGCAGGCTGCAGCCCCGACGGCGAGCTGCGCTCTCAAATGAGTCATGCCCCAGGGGCAAAACTCATGAGGCTACTCGGTTGCGGCGTCGAGGATGATGCCGTGGAGGATGTCGCGCTCGCTTACCGTGAAGGAATCGGCGCCGAGCTGCTGCAGGATTTGCTGCAGGATGAGAACGCCCGCCACGATGACCGGAGCGCGCTGAGGATCGAGGCCAACCACCTTTTGGCGCTCTTCAAGCGTCATGCCCGACAAGCGCGTAAGCAGCTCGTCGAGGTCGACGCGCGTCGCCACGGCACCGTGGACGCGGCTCGAATCGTAGACTTCCATACGTTCGCGCATGGAAATGACGCTCGTGGCAGTGCCTGCAACGGCGACGATGCGGCAACCGCCGAACCCGTTTTGAGAAACGGTTTGAAGGTAATCATGCATTTCGGAGGCAATCCACGCACCCGCGTCGGCAATCTGCTCGACCGTCGGAGGGTCATCGTGGAAATAGCGCTCGGTCACGCGGCGGCAACCAATGTTGAACGAATGGGCATATGCGGGCGTACCCCCAGCTTGACCTGCAATGATTTCCGAAGACCCACCGCCTACGTCAAGCACGATGACCGACTCGCCCCCAAACGCCGATGATGCGCCGGCAAACGAAAGCGCCGCCTCCTTTTCGCCAGGAATGACCGAAAGCTCGACGCCAAGCTCAGCGAGCACCGCAACGAAATCGCCCGAGTTCTCGGCATCTCGCGAAGCCGACGTCGCATTCGCGGTCACCTTTATAGGCGCGCCCTGCTCAGGCTGCAATCGGTCGATGGCCTCGACGAAACGCGCAACGACCTCGCCGACACGCGCAATCGCATCGGGATTGAGCCGCCCGGTCTTGTCGACCCCGACGCCCAGATTGCAGATCGCGGTATCGCGATGAATCTCGCTGACCTGCCCCTGATCATCAACGTCAGCGACGAGCAGACGAGCTGTAACGGTACCGATATCGATAGCGGCATAGCGGCCGGGAACATAACGAGCGGAAACGTCACTCATGGCGGCATCCTTTCTAGGGAAACGAATCAGCTTCATTATACGCAATGATGAAACCACGAAGCCGTAGCGCCTCCAAGTCTTCCCGACGATGAGTCATGCCCCAGGGGCGTGACTCATTGACCGTTCGCGACATGGCTCGCTCAGGGGCGCGATTCGTTGGCCATTCGGGGCGATGCCGACAATGAGTCATGCCCCAGGGGTGCAACTCATGGCGCGTTCTAGGAAACGCCGAACAAGGTGTCGAGATAGGGCGTGTACCACTCTTCGGGGGCTTTCACGCTGCTCGAGAGCACGTTGGCCTCGACGGTATCCGCCTCCCGAAGCGAAGCGGTCGTGCTGTCAGACAAACCCGAAACGATGACGGCCTCGTCACCGCTCTTGATGTAGCCGTACCTCTGGCGCACGGCGTCCTCCATGCCGGCATCGCTGGCTAGCGATTCGTTTTGCGCCTCCAAAGCCTGGTTGCGCTGTTCGACGATAGCGTATTCGGTCTCGAGGCGATCGTGCTCACGCAACGACTGATAATAGTGCTGAGCTGGTGTATACAAAAGCACAGCGGCCATGACCAAACACAATACAGCCGTGCCGATTTTCATGCGCCGCGGCGAGACGTTGAGGTTGGCAAACCATCCAACGGGGTTTATCTTGGCCATCGACGAGCCCGCCTCCGAGACACGCTGCATACGCGCGGCTTTGCGATGCGTCGAGCCCATCTGCCCCTCGTACAGCGCAGCGCGCGGAGCGCTGGCAGCATCGGCGTCGGAAGTCTTCATGTCGTTCGAAAAATCGTACTGCTTGTCGAACAGCTTATCCGCACGTTTCTTGGTTCTGTCCGAACGACGCGGTGCGCGCGTGGCTTTTTTGCCCTTTGCCTCGCGGGGAGCATCGAGCGTGTTGGGCGATGGCGATGCTGAGCCAAAAATGTTTCCGAAAAGGCTCATACGTCCATTCTCCGACGCATGACGTGTGCGAGACGGAGTTGCCGCACGGCGTGAATCACGAGATGCCGATTGGCTGCCTTTTCGCGATGCTCGCGTGGCGCGCACTTTCGACGTCTTCTTGGAGCCGCCATCTTCGGAACGGTCTTTCCGCGATGCTCGCGTAGCTCGTGCAGGGGCGCTCTTCGACCGGCTCGTCCGCGAGCTGCGACCCTTGTTGCTCGCACGCGATTCCGAAAGCTCAGCTTGACGCTCTTCTGGAGCAGGACTCGCGAAACGGCTCAAATCGTAATACACATGACCTGGGTATATGCTCTCAGAAGAAGAAGCGTTATCCGTTGACTGCGCACGACGAATCTTCGACGCCGCCTTAACGTCGTCGAACGAAACGATATTCGTATATCTAGCCAAGAGCTTGCCCCTCATGCATCGAGTGCGTTTACGTCATGTGGATGCGCGGAACCTTGCATAGGATACCACTAATGGGCTTTTGTTGACCTTATCTATTATTTCTTCATCTGCTCGATGGGATACGCCCTTCGGCGAACGCGCGCCGTGCGAAAAACGGCCGCGCACATACGAAGCTCGCTAGTCCTCGATGAGGTTGAGCTTGTCGATATAGGCAACCCATTTTTCGAACGATTCATCGCTGATCGCATGCTCCATCAAGCAGGCCTCTTGCTCGGCTGTTTCCTCATCAATGCCAAGGCCCTTGGACAAAAACGTCGTCAGATAGCGATGCCGTTTGTACACCGCCTGACCATACTCGTAACCCTCCGGCGTGAGCGTAATGTCGCCATAATAAGGCTGCTCGACGAGCCCGCGCTCCTTAAGCAAACCAACGGCCTTGTTGACCGACGCCTTGGAAACGCCCATCTGCTTCGATACGTCGACTGATCTAATCGGATTATCAACCGTGCCACCCAACATGATTATTGCTTCCAGATAATCTTCGTGCGACATGGATATCTTCTGCATGGCCAACTCCTCACCTGGGGGTCGAATAATAGTATCACACCGTTTCGCGCAACAATGGCCACTGAGAAAATGTCAGCTTAGCGAAACTCCGCAAGCGGCGGCAATTGGGGCGTGTGAGGATATTTGCGCCAAGAGTAGCGGCCGGCGAGGGAAGAGAGAGGGGGGGTGGGTCCCTCGCCGGCCTGTTTTGTGGTGATAGATCAGACGAGAGGAATCTTCACCACCGTGTCAGCTTCGATGCGTCGTTGGGATTTGCTCCTTTCGACGATTGTTAGTCTAGGTTTACTTTAAGGCGCTGTCAACACACGATGGGAAAATCGCCTGTGCCTACATAAGTTATACATAGTTTACTTTTATCTGTTTGGGTATGGTTCGTTTTCAAAAATGAGTCATGCCCCAGGGGACAAACTCATCCGGTAATGAGTCGCGCCCCAGGGGCGAAACTCATTGGGTATGCCCGCCTGGAGGCTAAACTCGTTTCCATCGGATTGCATGCGGAAAATATCGCGTCCAAGACATGTATACTTGCAACAACGCAAAAATTCGAGCCGGGAGCGCACCATGAGCCAAAACCGTTATATCGATACCCGAGGCGCCGTCACGGAGCCCGTCCCCTTCACCGAAGCAGTAGTCGACGGCCTCGCACCAGGTGGCGGGCTGTTCGTGCCCGAATCTATCCCCCACCTTACGCTTGACGAGATCTGCGAGCTTGGAACGTTGCCGTATGCGCAGCGCGCAGCGCGCATATATTGCGCGTTCAACACCGACCTTACCGACGAGCAAATCGATCGCATCACGCGTGAAGCGTATGGCGATAACTTCGATACGCCCGAGGTCTGCCCGCTTTCGCCCCTGCCTAATGACATTTACCTGCTGGAGTTGTGGCATGGGCCCACAAGCGCATTCAAAGACATGGCGCTGCAATGCCTCCCGCGCTTCTTTAGCGTGAGTGCAGCTGAGCTGCGCAATCGCGGTAAGCTTGACGACGCGCATATGATTTTGGTCGCGACATCAGGCGACACGGGCAAAGCCGCGCTCGAGGGCTTTCGCGACGTCGAGGGCATTTCGATCGGCGTCATGTACCCCGACGGAGGCGTCAGCGATATCCAGTTTAAGCAAATGGCAACGCAGCGCGGTTCGAACGTGACCGTCTGGGGAGTGCGCGGTAATTTCGACGACTGCCAAACGGGCGCCAAAATCACGTTCAACGACGAGGCTTTCGCCAAGAAGCTGCACGAGCAATTCGGCATCGCCCTATCGAGCGCAAACTCGATTAACTGGGGACGGCTGATGCCGCAGATCGTCTACTACATCTCCGCGTATGCCGACCTGGTCGCGGCAGGCAAAATCGATGCGGGCTTCGAAATCGACGTCTGCGTTCCGACGGGCAATTTCGGAAACATTCTGGCCGCATACTATGCCAAGCGCATGGGCACGCCTATCCGTCGATTGCTGTGTGCTTCCAACGAAAACCGCGTACTCACCGATTTCATCAACACGGGCACATACGATATTTCCGAGCGGACTTTCGTCAAAACTCCCTCCCCTTCGATGGACATCCTCGTTTCGTCGAATCTGGAACGACAGCTGTTCGAGCTAACTGGGCGCAATGCCCAAGCCATCTCGGAATGGATGCGCGATTTGCGCGAAAACAAGCGTTTCCAGGTCGACCGCGAAACGTTCGAGCAGATGCGCGCGCTTTACGCGGCTGATTCGGTCGACAACGAAGGATGCCTCGCCGCCATTCGTCAGGTGTTCGAGCGCTGCTGCTACCTCATGGACCCGCACACGGCTGTCGCCTGGCAAGTGGCAGAGAACCTACGCGAAGACGGCGTGCCTGTCGTCGTGGCCTCGACCGCTCATTGGGCGAAATTCGGCAACAACGTATACCGCGCACTTCACAATATAGAACTTGCGCAAGACCTGCCCGAAGACGTGTCAAGCTTGACCGGCTGCGCGCTGAACAAGCTTATTGCCGACGAAACAGGCCTTGCAGGCGCACCGCGTGGCCTCGCCGAGCTCGATGACCTTCCTATTCGGTTCTCGACGGTCATAGACGGTGACCCCAACGCGATTCAAGACGCCGTTTGCCAGTTCCTCGTCAATCAATCTCGATAATTCATTTTGAGAATTATCTACTGATTGTTATAATCAGCGTATCAACGATAAGGAGGCCTTGCATATGGCAACGAAAGACGAAATGTCACCCGTAATCCGCCTGGCAATAGCTGGCGGCGACCCCGAAAGCAGCTCTCAATTTGGCCGTGGCGTTGCAAGCCTTTGCCTAGGAGTTCGCGAGCTCGGATCGCTCAACGCTGCGGCGAAGAGCATGAAAATGGCTTACAGCAAAGCGTGGCGTATCGTCAAGGAAACCGAGGCGGCCTTGGGTATGCAGCTGCTCGATCGCGACGGCGCTCATGGATCTACGCTTACCGATGATGGCAACAAGCTGCTCGACGCCTATGTCGCCGTTGAGAAGGCAGTCCAAGCTTATGCCGAAAAGGAATTCGCGAAGCGCATGAAATAGCCGCGAATTCTTTCGCTTGCCAATTGCTCTCGGGCGCAGCCTTGCTGGTTGCGCCCTCTTCATTTTGCAGCCAAAAGGGAATCTCCCTCTTGGCTGCATTCTTACGTGCGGGACGACACCTCTATGCGCTCGCCGCGTGCTTGGGCGAAGCCCGCGCCCCCTTTTCGGGAAACGGCCGCACATCGCAATTCCATGCGAGCTGCTCATCTTGCCCGAAGCTAGGCACGAGCGTCAAGACGAACTGCAACGACCCCTCTTTGACCAGGTCGGCAATAACTTCTTGCGTCGCTCGTACAAGATGCTTATCGCTACTGCTTTTCTCCTCGTGCTGCAACGCGCCAAACACGTATCCCTGCAATGGCACAGACCTTGCGGACGGCCCGCCCCCATTCGTGCCCACCTCTTCTTCCTCAAACGAGTGCAGACATCCGTAGCACGTTTTCTGATCGTCGAAAGCGATTGCGGCGCATACAGGACATGTTTTCATAATCGTCTCCTTTCACCTGAATCATCTTGCTCCGTTAAGCGTCATCGACTCACAGCCGATCGCCTGGCTCAAACCAGCTGCCTTCCTCTGCAAAGCGCTCGAGCGTCGCCCGCGCGCACCGATTGCGCAAGCGGCGGTTTGGCCCGACGCCACGATGCGATTCGATTACCACTCCACCCGAATCGACGAATGCAACGTCGATGGGATGACGCATGCAAAACGTGTGAATATCGTTGCAAGGAACAAGCATGAGAACGCCGTCGATCGAATCACGCCCAAACAGGCCTTTCATTCTCGCGAAGAGCGTAGAAGCCACCTCGATGCCCACGCCCCCCTTGGACGCCATTGCAAGGTTTGAGTTGCTTGCGAGCTCTGCCGCGACACCTACATTACTTGCGGGCTCTGCCGCAACGTTCGTATTTCCTGCAGGCGCTTCTGCAGCGTTTACGTTATTGCGCATCGAAAGACCACGCTGGTTGCCGAACCGACCTGAGTGCAGCTCACGAGCACCCATCGGCAATCACCTCCTTTCTTCACGAAAGTCGCACCCGAAACGCTTCCAAGCGAAACCTCGGTCCAGCCTCCCGCCTTCATTCGCTGGCTCACGCGCTGCTGCGCTTGGGTCACGGGGCAATCCATGATGTAACTCACGATCCTGTCGTCGCTACTCACTCGCACATCGCGGGCGCCTTCTACCACGCCGATTTCGCGCTCGAAGTATGCAGGCGCCTTTCCGTCATCCGAGCCTCCAACATCCTCAAGACGATCCAGCATTGCATGCATATCGAGCCCGCAGATGATATCGGACGCGCTGATGCCTCCTGCAACGCTCGACGAAGACACCTGTCCGGAAGCGCCGCCCAGCGCAAGTCCGCTCGCCGGCGCTATGCACACCAGACCCACGACAAGGGAAAATGCCTTTGCGATGCGCTTTGATTGAACGTTTCCCGCAGCGCTTCGGCCCTGGCTGCGACGTGCTCGCACGAATGCTTTCATATGATCACCCCCGGCTTGTATGAATCCACAACGTATTCGACTGTATGGGTCAATCGGGGCATCGCGACTCCGAACACATCCGAGCGCAATCCTCTGCCGAACAGCGTCGGCGAAAACTCGAGCGTCGCCGCGTATCGTTCGAGGTTTCGCTCCGCAGGTACGCAGGCAACGCTCACGTCTACATTCGTTGCATCGAGCGCCGCGATAATGTCGGCTTGTGCGAGAGCGCAGCTCTGCGCTGCGGTCTGCCCATAGCCGGGAGACGCCGCATGCACCCGTACGGCCTGGCGAGCAGCTCGGTCGAACACCGCGCACTGATCGAAAAACGTCAATGCGTTAACCGCGATCATCGCCACTATCAGCAGTGCGGGCAATGCCGCCGCAAGCTCGACGGTCATTTGCCCCGACCTTTCGCGACCCTGCCTTATCCCTCTATTCTCTATTCCCATACGCGCACCCCCGTCGCACTCACGTAATACGACCGTATCCTTCCGAAGAGATTTTGTATGGAGGCTATGCCAAACTCCTTAGCCGATGAGGGCAAAGGGATGGTCACCGGCACGCTCGGCCCACCTTCACCCAAAAGTTCGATCGAGGCGATTTCTATGGTGTCCCCCATGTTTTCCACGCGCGCTATTGCCATTCGCTCGGCTTCGGTCAAAACCGATGAGAATAAATCGGTTGACATGGCCGGATGCGCGATGATGCGCTGCTTGACCGCAAGCAAGCCCCCAGCATGCGTCTCACTCTTGGCCGCAACATGCCCCGAATTGACAAGCACCGCCTTCAGGGCTCCAACTTCCGCCGGTTGGAGGCCGACCGCCTCGATGGCGCCCGAGAGCTTTTCGGAAGCCCAAGTGCCCAAACCGCTCGCCCCCACCAGCGGCAATCCGTTCAAGCCCTGCTCTATGGCGCCCGTCAACGCCGACTGGCCGCGACCGTAAGCGGTCACGAGCCACGACCATGCATCGAGCACCATGCCTGCTGCGCCCACCGCAATCCCGCCAGTCTCCTTCAAATTGTCTAATGCCGAGTTGAGCACGGTTTTTCCCGAGTCGCTGCCTTCGTCGAGCAAGGTCGCCCCCGCTAGCGCAGCCCGCGGCCCCAATGACCCCTCGCTCGAGACGAAGCCGTTCGCAAAACCGCCAGCCGCAGAAGTCGCTCCCGTGTTCACGACAAGCGCAAGCGCGCCGAATCGGCCCGGCGGCTTGGGGTTGATACGCTTGTCGACGCTCTCGCGGGCTGCGTCTACGAGGTCGTCTATGAGGTCTCCGACTCTCTTCTTGACGTCCTTCTTTAGAGGCTCAGCCTCTTGGCGCGCCTTAGCATATGCCTGCGCCTCGGCGGCGACGGCTCGGTAATGGTATTCGAATCCGTTCTCGATATAGCTCGATGCCGAAAAGACGTTTCCCCATTTCGAAACCGTAAAGCAGCATTCGGGACACATCTCGAACCCACCGCCGTCCAGCATGCGCACGGAACCGTACATCGCCGGAGACCCAGCTCCAGGGCAACCCTGCCAAGCATGCATGACGTAATGCTGCTGGGTGGTCACTTCCGTGATCAGCTGCCCGTCAATCTCTGTCTCATACATCGTTTCGGTCGTGTCAATGGTTATCGGGTATTCCTGCTCGGTGTACAACTCCGTATCGCGCATTTCGGAGACGCTTGCTGGCAACAAAGGAAAATATGCGTCGAAAAAATCCTCTTCGTCCACGACGAAACCTCGCCCGACCGTCTCGGCCGCATATCGGTAAAAGCGCTCGCGAAGCGCCGATGCCGCCTGCTCTTCGACCGAAGCGTCCAGAG
>CADBQL010000425.1 GCA_902796815.1 uncultured Coriobacteriaceae bacterium
CTCATTGCCGGATGTATCGACCGCCTGTGCACCTCGTAGATCCGCCCGAATCCATCGGTATCTCTGTAATCGTAGAAGGCCCCTGTCGCCTGCATCCAAGCATGCCACTCGCGTATGTACCCCTCCATGCTCTCCAAGGGAAGGTGAAAGCCCAGATTGCGAAGGTACTCCCGCACGTGCTCGGGAACCCAGTATTCACGCTCGTCCAGCCTATCCATGCGAAAACCTCCGTCGGTCTCGTTTGTTTCCATGTGAAGTTTCCGCCCGCGTAGCATCCTCGACATGCCAAGACCCAGAGCCGAGCTCTTGACCGTGATAAGATGAAATCGCTCTTAACGGCCCCTGCACTTAGGAGGTGGTCATTATGGCCAACGTTTTGAGCATACGGTGCATCTGAGAGAGTCGGGCCGAGCGGATGGCCTCCGCGCCCCGGATTGAGGGCAAGCCGACGAGAAAAGCCAGCAGCTAGCAATGCTGGGACGGATGTTGAAGCGAATCGTCTGGCGACACTCGCCGCCTTAGCCGAAAAGGCTAGAAGGCTGAAGCTGCAGAGCTGAAGCCGCGAGGGATTCGACCATGCATCCCGCTGACGATGATCAAAGGGCTCGTGGCGGGGCATGGCCCGTGCTAGAGGTACCCAGCCCCACCACGTTAACCGCGCAAAACGTCATCCATCATTGCATAACGCACCGCGTCGATGGAATGGTCGTTGCCATCCGGAATAAAGTCCATCCAGTTGCCGTCACGATCGCGCTCATACTCTTTCAAGGTGAATTCGGAAAAGGTCAGAGGGCACCGCACAGGATCGATCACGATCTCCCGGAGCCCCGCCAGCCACTCGTACGAAATCTTGCGCATCCGAGCCTTCCTTGCCGCATGCACCCGGATGTTCAGCTCGCGCCGCCACACGTTCATCTGGACCTTCGAATCGGGCGTATCGTCGCACCAGACCAGCTGGTCATGGTAGTAAGCGTCCTCGCCTTCGGAATCGGGAAAGGTCAGCGCGTCCACCACGATTTGCCCGGTCTCCGCCGGCATCATCTTGTTCGCGGAATGCTCCTCGAAGATAAGAAGACGACGCGCCCCAGGCTCCCACCCGCACCTGACAAACCGCCAAGGATCCGGGAACCATCCCCAGTCGACGCCATTCCGCGCACGTTCTATATGGCGAATGCGCGAATCGGAAAGCGACTCCTCGTGAACGTTGTCGAAGACGGCCCCGCCCGTGCCGGTGATCTCGCCGAGGTACTCCCACCGCCAAGCCGTCTCGTTAACGTCGCGGAGGTACTCCGCCTCGTCGATGAACGGCTCTCCCAGCCACTCCGGGTGCTCGTCGACAACGTCGAGGTAAGACGTGCGCTTGACCAGCGTGTCGGTCCTGCACTTCCGCTCCAGGCACTCCACGTTAACCCAAGACCACATAGTGCGCGGCGGGTTATAGCTGTAGAAGATCCAGAAGGCATCGCCACCACGCCGAAGCGAGTTCAAGATGGAGCGAATCGCATCAATCCCTTCGAACTGGTCCAGCTCCTCGAACCACACCACCGCGCAGTAGCCCTTCGTGAACTTGACGCCCTTCAGCTTCAGCGGGTCGTCAGCTCCGCGAAACACGATTCTCTGCCCCGTGGGAAGGTAGACGATCTCCATCGGCGAAATCTTCGCGCGGAAGTACTCGTCCAGCCCGAGCGCCGAGATCGCCCACAGGCATTGCTGGTACACCGAGTCCCTCAGCGTGTTCCCAAAGCGCCTGATTACCACAGCGTTTGAGAATGGGAAGGCCACAATCAGCAACACGATGCATATGGAAATGAACGAGCTCTTCGTGGAACCACGTCCGCCATGGAGCCAGTAATGCGTATGCCCATGCGCCATCACATCGCCCAACACCGGGTGAAACGCTGGGATGGCGAAATCAGCCGCGCTAACCATCGGCGTCCTCGGAGGAATCGCCATCGGCCTTGCCCACGACTACACCCAAGACGATCTGCGGGACATCGGCCTGCTTCGGCTCGTCGCGCCTGCGGTCGACACGCCCGTACTCGTCGGGAAACTTGCGTTCCAGAAGCCACGCCGCGGCGGTCCAGTTCTGGGGCTTGTCCGCAGCATTCCAGATACGCTGCAGCAACGCCTCCTTGTAGCCCGATTCCGCTTTTTTATGTTGTTCGCTTAGTTCGCGCTGCAGCTTCGTCCTCGGGTGGTTGATCCACTTCGAGAAGGTCTGCTTGCACACGCCGATTGCCTGCGCGATGTCGCAGTCGTTTAAGCCGTGCGACTTCATCTCGACGGCCTGTGCGATCATGGTCTCTGTCAGCTTCGGCTTTCCCATGCAGCCAGATTAGCCGCATGTAGCATTTACCCGCGCTCCGCCTTCTGCCGCTTGCGCAGGGTCTTCAGGTCGAGTCCATACTTCTCACAACGGCGCCGGTTCTGCTGGCGCAATGCGTGGTACTCGTGAACGGCTTCTTCCAGCGAAGGCCCGTCTAGGTGCTCCATGCGCTCCCGTTCGATTGCCTCGGAGAACGCAATCTCCTCCTGAACACGGTAGTAGGCACTGCAGCGAGGACAGAGCTTCGTGAGCCGGTTGACGCTCTCGACGAGCTCACCGCACTCGGGACACCGATAACGCTTCTGCAAACTGATTCCGAGAAGGCTTGCGCGGATCTGTACGGC
>CADBQL010000426.1 GCA_902796815.1 uncultured Coriobacteriaceae bacterium
CTTTCCAGCATGCTTGGACGCCAAGCGCACGGCACGCATCGTCGAGCAAATGTCGACGTTTTGCGGGCAGCGGCTCGAACACACGTCACATTGCGCACAGATCCACGGCGTCTTGGCGTCGAGCACGACATCGAGAGCACCGAGCTGCAAAAATCGTATGACCTCGCGCGGCATGAGGTCCATACCCTCGGCGAGGGGACAACCCGCCGTGCACTTACCGCACTGGTAACAGTCCTTCAGATTCACCCCCGCTTCACGTGCAATCGCCTCGCACGCCTCAATCGAGGCATCCGAGATTCTTGACAGGTCGATGGCATGCATGCACTACCTCCCTTCCGCGCGGGAAGACGCGAAAAGCCAACGTCCATGCGTTGGCACTGCGCAGTTCGCGACATCAACAGTAGCTTGTAACCGATACTCTCTCAGGGTTGCGCTCGGCACTACCCTGCCCGAATCCATCTTATAAACGGGCATAGCGTATGCGACGCTATTTTCGGTAAGCGTTACAAACTAAGCCACATTTGCACCAAACCATGTGCAATTCGGAATTGAATTAGCTAGATATGGCACTTTTTTCCCGATAGTAGCAAAACTGTCCTGTTTAGGGCAGCTAGAGCGATAGCTCCATTACCCGAGCCTGAGCTTTATCCTACTTGCCGCGCTCGAGAAAATCTCGCGCCTGATCTCGTACGCGCATCGCGAACGAGCGGCCGTCCTCGACGCGCGCCGCAAGCTCCTTCTGAACACGCGCGACGGCTTCGCTGCCCGATTCGCCGAGCATTTCCGCCAACTCACCAACAGTGCTCAAGGCCACATGCGTTCGCGTGCGCATCTGGCGCGCGAGCTCGTATGCCGAAAGGGCCCTCTCGACTACGACGTTTGCCGCATCGCGCCCACCTTGTTGAGCTGCCCTACGGGCTGCCGTGAGCGCGTCTTTCGCACGCGCCGCAAGGGCGTCTTCGCGTTCGAGCACTTCACGCATCACGTTTGCCGCGTATTTCATATGGTCGAGCGTGAACGTCTCGACATCGCCGAACAATGCCGAATGCTCGAGCGTTCGCTGCGCCAACTCGCCAGCTTCCTCGACGACCGCATCGACGGTCTGTTCCACTTCGGAGATATCCACGGCGGCGAGCTGCTGGCCGCGCGATTCACGGACGTTCATCACGAGCATCTGCAGGCGATTCTCGACATTCGCAAAACTCACATCGGGATCGTAGTCGAGCGAAAGAATCTGCGCGGCGGGATATAGCTCGCGCAGACGCTTGACGATGCCACGCCCGACGATATGGTTTGGCAGGCAGCCGAAAGGCTGCAGAATCAAAAACGCCTCGCATCCGTGATTCGCATGGTGGATGATTTCGCCAGGAATCAACACGCCTTCTCCGGCATCAAACGTATGGTGGATAATCTCATCCGAATCGACTACCAAATCGGGCATGCGGCAGGCTGGCTCGTAGAGCGGATGCGCCGACGCGATGCGATCGCACACGTCATGCGCGTGCTCGAACAGGGCATTGGCCGTAGCATACCAAGTAGCCTGCGAGAACGACGTTTTCACATCGTATTCTTTTATCTGCGCGCCTTTGTAGAAGTATGTCTTTCGAATCACGTCGGTCATCTTGGCCTCGATAATCTCGAAGCCGTTCGCCTCTAGGTACGCTTCGACATCGTGATTCGCCCCAGGATGGAAGTTGAGCAGGTACTCGCCGACGATGAGCACGCGAGGGCGCGGATTCGACCGATCGTAGCCAACTTCGCTCATAATCTTTATAGCGCGCTTGAATCCACGTTGCGCCCCCGATGAGCCATGAGCCTGCAATCCCTCGATGACCTGATCGAGCGCGCGCTCGAACGCCGCATCGGCGCTGCCCTTGACAAGCTCGTACGGGCGGATTTTCCGCACGAGTTCCTCGAGCGCGTCTATCATCGGCAAGCCCATCGCGATGCGTGCCGCCGTTGCAATCGACATCTTGAAACCGGGATGCAGATCGTGGTAGTCGACGTCATCGTTCGTGATGATGGGTACGTGCGCATAACCCGCATCGTCGAGCGCCTTGCGCAGCAGCGCACCGTAATGCGTAAGCCTGCAATCGCCAATGTACTTTCCGGTGGCGACAGCCACGTCCATGCCCTCGTACTTGCCCGATTCGAGCTCGGCGAGGCATTCGCCTATCGTGATCTGAGCCGGGAAGCAGATGTCATTATGAACGTAGCGCTTACCAAGGCGAATCGCTTCGTCACGCCCAATTGGTATGGGCACAGCCCTAAGCCCTTGCTTCGTGAAAACCGCAGCCATGAGCCGTCCGAAGGCATGGGAGGTATTCGGCACGAGCACAATGCGCTCTTTGCGGTCGGCGCGTTTGAACTTGACCTTATAAGGATCGCCGAGCTTGTGCAGAGGCGCGCTCGCCTGTTCCTGACGCTTGATGTTGATAGTCTCCACGAACGATCGTATGCGGATACGCAAGGGTCCCGGAACGTCGGACTCGTCCACTTTCAAGATCAACGGAGACTTGTTCGTTATCGAATGGGTGAGGCGCACGATTTCGTCCGAAAGATACGCATCGTGCCCGCACCCAAAGCTCACGACCTGGGCGTATTCCAGATTCGGATCTTCGGCCGAAATTATAGCGGTCGAAAGCATACGCGCATGGTAGTTGTTGACGATATCCAGGCGGCTTTGCGACAAATCGATCGCCTCGGTTCCTGGCACGGCATCGGGTGTGAGCACGGGGATGCCAAGCGCCGTGAACATTTCGGGAAGGCCGTGGTTCACAAGCGGATCGTTGTGGTACGGACGTGAGGCGAGGATGACCGCATAGGAGCCTTCGCGGCGCGCCTGCTCGATGACCTGCGTACCCGCCGCGACGAGCTCGGAGCGAAACCTGCCCATCGCTGCATCACCCGCGGCGGCTGCTCGATGGACAAGCGATTGCTCGACTCCGAACGTGTCGTGCATCCACTCGCCTAGTTGGTGATCGCGGTCTTCATCGGTATACCAGTGGAACAGCGGTGCATCGAACACGACGTTTGCGCGCTGCTCGGGGTTGTCGGAGTTGCGCATAACAATCGCATACCCTTTGACCACAGCACACATCGACTCGCTCGTCTTTTCAGTGTTCTCGGAAGGGACGGTCGTTATCGAAGGCATGAAGATGCGATCGACCCGCGCCCGCTCAAGATCACGCACATGACCGTGGACGAGCTTAGCCGGGAAGCACACGGTATCTGACGCGACGGCGGGCAGCCCCGCCTCGAACATCTTGCGGGTACTCGGCTTGGAAATGCGAACCGAAAACCCCAGCGCCCGCCAGAATGTCGTCCAGAACGGCATCGTGTCCCAAAACGCCAACACGCGCGGAAGCCCTATAGTTATCTCGCGCGAATCGCACAGCTTCGGCGCCGGATAGTCGTTGAACAGCAGCTTTTCGCGCACGTCGAAGAGATTCGCAACGGATTGCTTGCGCTGCCGGACGGCCGCCACCTTTTCTCGTACGGCGGCGTCATGCGGGTCACCAACGATCTCGCCC
>CADBQL010000427.1 GCA_902796815.1 uncultured Coriobacteriaceae bacterium
AAATGCGCAAGCGTTATAGGGGCATCCTACGGAGACGGGCAGCTTGAACGATCCACGCTCTCCTGGCGTACGGCAAATCCGTCCCTCGTAATCCATGAGCGCCTCCTTGTATGCTCACCATCTTATCGTGCGTTCATTTTTTGTCGTGTTTTATCCTAGCATGTTCAAGCGAGTAGCGGGTATTCCTGCTACTCGTTGGTCTAAAAGAATGTTACTATACATAAAACCTTAAGACGCGTTCTGCGAAGGGCTTAAGCGTTCCTAGGGTAATTGGTACCAATAGGGGGAGAGCTCTTTCTGCTGTTGCAATTCGAGCGTCTGCGAAGGTGGCGCGGCGTGCGCAATAAAGCTATCCCAAAACGCGAAACACTCTGCGATGCAATTGCACTCATGCGGTTGCGGTGGTTTTTATTGTGGTCGATGGGTGCTCGAATACGACCTATGGGAAGGGTTATCAATGAAGAAAATATCAATTTCAAAACGTTGCGGCGTACTTGTCGCCATCGTCGCTTTAGCGTGCGTATCTATGCTGGCGCTTGCGGCGTGCTCGTCGGGCACGCCGGCTTCTTCGGCAGCCTCGGCTTCGAGCGAAGCTGCGGCGTCGAGCGAAGCCGCCGAGAGCGCTGCGTCGGGCGAAGCATCCGAAAGCGCCGCTTCAGCGGCTGCTGAGCCTGCGACGGCTCCGGCAGTCGACAAGCGTCGCGTGTACGTGGACGCAGAGTGGGTGAAAAGTGTTGTTGATGGCAATCAGCCTGGCTACGAGAACGCCATCATCGCTGAGGTCGTCTATGCTCCTGAAGCTGACGCGACAGCCGACGGGTATGTCCCCGGCGCAATCCGCGTGTTCGATGTTGACGTCGAAGATGCCGAGGGAACCAAGGAGGCCCCGTATAATCTGCTCGCTGCTGATGTGGTCGAAAAGAACATGCTCGCACATGGCATCACGAAGGATACGCCCGTAATCCTGTACGGCGCCGATCCGTCCGGCGTGGGCCGCGTCGCCTATGGCTTCCTGTGGGCGGGCGTCGAAGACGTCAAGATTCTCAATGGTGGTCTGAGCGCTTGGACTGGTGCTGGCTACGATGTCGAAAAGGATCTTGCCAGTGAGTCCGCTGCTACCGATTTTGGGTGCGCTGTGCCGGCTCATCCGGAGTACTGGGTCTCGATGGCCGATGCCAAGGATCGCCTTGCCAATGATAAGAACTTCAAGCTGGTGAGCATTCGCGCCGAGGGCGAGTGGCTTGGCGAGACGAGCGGCTACAGCTATATCCCCAAGGCGGGCGAGCCCGAGGGCGCTGTCTGGGGCAAGGGTGCGCAAACCGCATCTGACGTTGCTGATTTCACCAACGCTGACGGAACCGTCAAGGAGCTCGACGGACTGAAGGAAGTGTGGGCTGACTGCGACTTCACGCTGGACAACCACCTCTCGTTCTACTGCGGCACCGGCTGGCGTGCAACCGTGCCGTTCCTCGTACTGTACCAGGAAGGTTATAATGACATTTCCATCTACGATGGTGGTTGGTATGAGTGGCAGATGTACGATGAGAACCCGGTTCAGGTTGGCGATCCCGCAAGTGCTGATTGCAAGCATGTGACCGTAGCCGATTTGCCCGACGACAAGGCTGCCAAGGCATAGGGTTTTCAAGCGATAGATTAGTCGTAGAGGGCGCGCATCCGACCGCGAGAGCACGGGTGCGCGCCTTTGAGGTGTCATAATGAAAAAACTGCTCGTTGCGCTCAATGCGCTCACGGTTATACTTGCAGCTGGCGCGGGGGTCCTATACTATTTCTCGCTCCGCAGGCTCGGCATGGTGCGGTGGTTGAATTTCCATTCGCAGCGCATCAAGGACATCGTGCCCGTTGATGTGGCGAAATACGTGGTACTTGCAGCGGGCGTGGTCCTGATTGCCTATTTCGCTTGGCGTATTCTCAAAGCGCCGAATCGCACAGGACGCGATTTTGCGGGTGTGGTTTTTGCTATCGCCATCGTGGTCGCTTATGCGCTCTCGGTCTTTTTCCTCACCCACGAAGCTACTCGCGCCGATGTGTTCATCGCGGTCATAGGTGGTGTCGCCGTGCTACTGCAAGCGCTCGGCCTGCTCGTGCGCGACGTCATACTCAAGCAGTGATCTGTGCTTCGGCAGTGAATCACGCCTTCGCGATGAGTTATGCCCTTGCAGTGAGTTACGCCCCTGGGGCAAGACTCATTTCCGGGCCCATGGCCAGATACGCCGCAAGTGTGTGGAAATGCCGCACCTCCGCGTGCATATTCTCACACACTTGGCGGATATCCTGCC
>CADBQL010000428.1 GCA_902796815.1 uncultured Coriobacteriaceae bacterium
ATCTCGACGTCATCGGGATCAACGGCCTCGGGATCGATCTCGATGCTTTCGATCGTCCCGTCGCCGAGCGCCGTCACTTTCACTATACCGCCGCCCGACGTCGCGGTGTGCTTCATTTCCTTGATCTCTTCTTGCGCGCGCGCCAGCTCGAGCTGCATCATTTGCGCCTGCTGGAGAATATCGTTCATATCCATGGTAAAACATCCTTTCATTTTCTCGATGAGCCGCGCCCCTGGGGCAAGACTCACTCGCCAATGAGTCTCGCCCCTGGGGCAAGACTCACTCGGCCTTCGCCAACCGGATGAACCGCGCTGCTGGAGCGGGAATCATCTAGCTCACTCCTCATCGACTTCGCGGAAAATGACTTCGCCTCCAAAACCTGCTTGGAGCATGGCTTCGATGCTCGCTGGATCTTCGGCGATTGCTCCGTCGGGAGTCAGGTTCGGCTCAATCCGTGAAGGCGTCGTCGTCGCATCGGGCATAGCATTCCCGCGCATCTGACCCGGCTTTTGTGCAGTTGGCTCAAACCCATAACCAGCTTCGATCGGAGTATCGCCCACCGAGGCGAAATCCTCATAAGGAACCTCATCGTAGGGCACGTCTTCGTAGGGAACTTCTTCGTAAGGCACTTCGTCATAGGGCGGTTGGTCTGCCGCAAAAGGCGGTTGCGAAGCAGCTTGCGAATCGAGCTGAGAACCGTAGAGTTCGGCTGGTCGCTCTTCAGGGCGATACGGTTGCTGTACCACCTGCTGTTGTTCTGCCTGCCGTCTAACCTCTTGCTGCTGCGCCATTTGCTGCTTTGCTGTCTGCTGCTGCACGGCTTGCTGATACGGCGGTTGTTGCTGCTCCACTCGCTGATGCGCCGGCTGCTGCTGTGTCACTAGCTGGTTTTCCTCTTGTTGCGCCGCTTGTCGTATCGAATCCTGCTGAGCTGCACGTTGTTGCACCTCTTGCTGTTGCGCTTCCGACCACTTTTCATCCTGCTGAGCCATCTGACGCTCATCGATGCGCTGCTCAGCGCGAACGGCAGCCGGTTGCACCTGAGTCTGCCCGATAGGTTGCGATTGAGCGGACTGCTCTTTCGCGGACGCACCCGACGACGTCGATTGCACGCGTATTGGCTTTTCTCCAGCGCGCTCGAGAGTAAAAGGCACAACATCGCCGACTGCATGGCCAAGCGCGTCGGCCAAGGCTGCCTGCACATCGGGCTTTTTCACAGCATTGAAAGCGAACGCCGCCTCCGCCGGAAATGTAACGCGAACCGCCCCAACACCTGCATCGTACTGCGCTTTCGTATTCATGAACAGCACGCCATACGCCTGCTTCTGCTTTTTGATGGCCGAAAGCACCGCTTGCCAAATGCGCTGCATCGTTGCGGGATTCGAAAGCATGCTGAGCTTTCCCCCAACGGCAGCAACAGAGCTCGCAGCGCCAGTTGCGCCTTGCGACTCCGAGGCAGCCGAGGAAACGGTTGGCGTAAACTGGCCATTTGATGTCGGCACGGACGCAACCTGCAAATACGATTCTCGCGCTTGATCGCCAGCCCGCATTTCCTGGCTGGACGCCCCTTGCGAGCCTTGCGCGACCCTCCCCATCCGGGTTGCCTGTCCAGCCTGCTCCGCTTGTGAAAGATGCCCCGCCTGGGCTTGGGATACCGACGTCTCCTGCGCAGATTGAGCCTGTTGCTCGAATTGCGCTGGCTGCGTCTCCTGCGAGACAGTCCCATCGCGCCATGCTGGCTGAGGCTCGAACGCAGGCGCCGCGGCATAAGACGCAACCTGGCCCTTCGTTTCCGCGCCTACCGCCTCAGCAGACGCCGCCATCGTCGTATCCGCCGCCCGTCCCGTCATCGACATGCCTGCTGCTTGCGCATACGCGGCCATTTCCATCGGCCCTCCCGCAGAAGCGCCGACGACCTGCGGCCCAGGCAATACGTGTGCCACAGCCGAATAACCGCTCTCGAGCGCCTCGATGCGCTCGGCAAGCGACTCGAGCGTCAAATCAGAATCGGGACGCACCATGCGAGTAAGAGCAATTTCGAACGCCAAGCGGGGATTCGATGATGTCTTGAGTTCCGCGGAAAGATCGCCGAGCACTCCGAGCAAGCGCGCGAGCCGATCGGGCCCGAACCAAGTGAGCTCGCGTGAAAGCTGTGCACGCATAGTTTCGCCGACATCGAGCTCAACGTCATCGCCCACGAGCGCAAGCACGTAAAGGTTTCGCACGTGCTCGGCCATGTCGCGCACAAACTGTGCGAGATCGGCGCCAGTTTCGACATAGCCGGCAACCCAACGGAAACAATTGGCAACGTCGCGGCGACCAACGTAGGTTACGATTTCGGCCATGTCGTTGGAATCAATCGAGCCGAGAAGACGTTCGGCACCGGCAAGCGTCACGCGCCCGTTTTCGAACGCGATAATCTGTTCGAGCGAGGTCAGAGCGTTGCGCAGACCGCCCTCAGCACGGTGCGCGATGAGGTCAAGTGCCTCGCCCTCGAACTCAACGCCCTCGGCGATGCAGATTGCGCCGAGCCGCGAGACCATGGATTCGGGAGCGATGCGGCGGAAATCAAAACGCTGACAGCGCGAATGGATCGTTTCGGGCACTTTCTGCGGATCGGTCGTGCATAGCACGAATACGACGTGGGACGGCGGTTCCTCGAGAGTCTTGAGCAACGCGTTGAACGCCGCGGTCGAAAGCATGTGCACCTCATCGATGATGTAGACTTTCGACCGTCCGCGCGTCGGGGCAAACTGCACGCGGCTGATGATCTCCTCGCGCACGTTCTCGACACCCGTGCGACTCGCTGCATCGAGTTCATAGACGTCTGGATGGACGCCGTCTGCAATGAGCCGACAATCGTCGCACGTGCCGTCGGGGTCTGGCGTCGGACCCGATTGGCACAGCAGCGCCTTCGCGAGCAGACGAGCCGTCGTTGTCTTGCCCGTGCCGCGAGGGCCGCAGAACAGGTAGGCGTGGCTGACTTTGTCCTGAGCAATAGCGTTTTTGAGCGTGCGCTCGATGGGCTCCTGCCCTACGACGTCCTCGAAAACTTGTGGACGATACTTTCTGTACAATGCCTCGGCCATGCGCACCTGCTCCTGATTTTTGGCGGAAATGTCGTATGGCTTATTGTACTATCTCGCGCGTGGGTCAGGAATGAGTTTCGCCCCTGGGGCGCGACTCGCCATGACATAAAGTCGGGTTTTTTGTCATCGACCAAAA
>CADBQL010000429.1 GCA_902796815.1 uncultured Coriobacteriaceae bacterium
AAGCGTTCAGCGCGCCGCTACCTCGCACGATGTGGCGACGAGGAGATGGCTCGCAAGCTGCTCGCGATCATGAAGGCGGATCGCGCCGCCCATGCTCCTGATTCTGTAGCCGACAAGGCGGACGAGCTCGAAGTGTTCGAGGTCTTCATGGAAGCGGCGCTGAAGGAAGATACGGCTTTCACGGTCAAGGATTTGGAAATCAACGGGTGCGATTTGCTCGAGCGCGGCTGGCCACAGGGGCCCGCTTTGGGCGCTGAACTGCAACGGCTTTTTGACCTCGTGCTTTCGGGCGAGCTTTCCAACGATCGCGATGCCTTGCTCGCTGCTTTGGTCGTGCGGGACAGTGGATCGAAACAAGACAACGACTTGTTCTCTCGTTCCAACGATGCCGTATAATTGAGCGGTAGTGTGATCGATAGGGGAGGATTCCCGTGCAGCAAGCAGGTGCGCTTATCGGCGTTTTCGTCGTGGCATTTCTTCTGGGTTCTATTCCGTGGGGCCTGGTCATTTCCAAACTGTTTTTCCACAAGGACTTGCGCGAAGAAGGTTCGGGAAACATAGGCACGACCAATGCCATCCGCTCGATGGGAAAAGTTGGCGGCTATGCCGTGTTCGTGCTCGATTTTGGCAAGGGCGTTCTGTCCGGGCTCATCGGGATGTGGGTCGCAAACGCCCTTGGGTTCGACGAGGCGGCGCGTGGCTTGGCGGTGACGGCGGCGTTTTTGGGATGTACCTGGGGGCATATTTTCAGTCCGTGGCTTGGCTTCAAGGGCGGAAAAGGGATCGCGGTTGCGGTCGGTTGCCTATTCGTGACGTTCGGCCCGGTTGGCGCCTTGCTTGAGCTCGCAATTTTTATCGTGCTTGTGCCGCTCACCAAGTACGTTTCCGTTGGGTCGATGGCCGCGGCCCTTGCGTGCCCGTTTTTTGCGCTTTACTTCTTTTGGGGGAATTGGCCGGCTTGGGCGATGTGCGCAATCGCGGGACTGACCGTGTTCTGGGCGCATCGCGAAAACCTCATGCGCCTTCGCGCTGGCGAAGAGCGCAAGCTTGGTCACTAACGAGCTCGTTTTCTGGGAATGAGTATCGCCCCTGGGGCGTGACTCATCTTCAGGGAATGAGTATCGCCCCTGGGGCGTGACTCATTCGTTGGCGATGAGTTTTGCCCCTGGGGCGCGACTCATCCCCAGGGCGGCGAGCGTGTCGGGAATGAGCTATGCCCCTGGGGCACGGCTCATTTCCAGGGCAGGCAGCATGTTGAGAAAGGATTATCGAGTGAACGTAACAGTCATCGGTGCAGGCTCGTGGGGTACAGCGCTTGCGCAGGTCGCGGCCACAAACGGCCATGACGTGATGCTTTGGGCCCGAAGAGCTGAAGTTGCTCGTGCCATAAACGACGCCCATCGCAATCCTGACTACCTGCGCGATGCGACGCTTTCCGACCGAATCAGGGCGACGGACTTGGCTGCCGAAGCGATTGCAGATGCCGAAGCGGTGATTTCAGTCACGCCCTCCAAGTACGTGCGCTCGACTGCCGAAATGCTCGTGGGTCTTGTCGGCCCCGAATTGCCGATTGTCATATGCTCGAAAGGCGTCGAAGCTCACACGGGCCTTTTGCCCGCCGAAGTGTTTTGCGAGCTTTTGGGGAACATCGATCGGCTTGCAGTTCTTTCGGGCCCTAATCATGCAGAGGAAATCGTGCATGGTGTAGCCGCGGGCACGGTTGTGGCCAGCTCGTGCGAAAAAACGGCGAGATTTTTCCAGGAGTTACTCGCGTCGGACGTGTTCAGGGTGTATACGAGCGATGACGTTATCGGCGTGGAGCTCTGTGCGGCGTTCAAAAACGTCATTGCGATTGCGGTAGGGGTCGCGTACGGGTTAGGCTATGGGGACAACACGGCGGCCATGCTCATGACGCGCGGTCAGGCCGAGATGAGTCGCCTCGTCGCTGCGGCTGGTGGCAACCCGCTGACCTGCATGGGGCTCGCCGGGACGGGCGATCTCATCGCTACATGCATGTCGCGCCATTCGCGCAACCGCACGTTTGGCGAAGCGCTCGCTGCAGGTGAGACGCTCGAGCAGTATGAGGCGCGCATGCACATGGTAGTCGAAGGCGCTCAGGCGTGCCTGACTCTTGGCACGCTTTCGCTGCGCTATGATGTGGAGCTTCCGATTACCGATGTCGTTCGCTCCATGGTTTGGGAAAGCGTTGCGCCCAACGTCGTTGCCAAAATACTTTCCGCTCGTTCGCTCAAGCCCGAGTTTTACTGATGCGATATCAAATGAGTCTTGCCCCTGGGGCGCAACTCATTGCTGAAACCTCAAGATGGATGCGCTCTCAGCTTGCAGAGGTGTTGCGGGCTTCGAGCGCCTGGAACGCTCGGAAAATGCTCGCTTGCTTGCCAGTTGCGTTCGGAGCGAGCGCGCGATGCGACGGCACGAAGGGCGCAAGCTTGTTTTGCCTGATAGCAGTCCCAATCGAGCGATGAGAGCCGGGTTTTCCCAAAGCTGTGGCGATGTCGGCGGCTGTGCGGGTGCTTCCGTAGGGGATTTCGCACAGCTCGGTCCATACTTCGCGTTGGAATCGGCTTCCCTTCATGTCGATTGCGACCGAAAACTCGCGGCGTTTTCCCGCTAAATACTCTTGCAATTGCGTTGCCGCTTCATTGGTCAAGGCGGTTGCGCAGCAGGTGCCGTCGAGCTCTACCTGGCCGAAAACAACTTCCGCTATGCCGTGGCGCGTGGCGCGAATCGTGACGGGCCCGTGTGGCGTGGCATAGGCGAAGTACGTCGCATGCGGTTGTGCCATTTGACTTCCTTTCGCCCGCAAATGAGCCAGCCTGTGACTCGCGGCTATTCGCGGAACCGATTTCATCACAAGGCAGCCGATGACTCATCTAATTCGTTATTGTACCTGTTTTCCCATGCGCTAGAATGGGCTAAGTTGCTAGTGTTTGTGAGTTCGGGGGAAATGATGTTTCAACCTATAAAGATTGCGCCGTCGATTTTGTCGGCTGACTTCATGAATTTGGAAAACGACATTCGCATGATCGAGCAGGGTGGGGCGGGCTACGTTCACGTCGACGTGATGGATGGGCATTTCGTTCCCAACCTGACCATCGGCGTGCCTCACGTCAAGCAGCTCAAGAAGATTACGAAATTGCCGCTTGACGTGCACTTGATGATTTCGAACCCGCTCGAGCAGCTGCCGTGGTTCATCGAAGCGGGTGCCGACATGCTCACCGTTCATGCCGAAACGCTCGAGGGTCAGTGGCTCGAGCATGCCGTGCAGCTCATCCACGAAGGTGGGGCGCTTGCGTGCGTGGCGCTCAAGCCCAATACTCCAGTCGAGGTGCTAACACCAGCTATCGCCGATCTCGACATGGTGCTCGTCATGTCGGTGGAACCGGGTTTTTCGGGTCAGGGCTACATCGAGGGAAGTGAGCTCAAGGTTGCGCAGGTCGTAGATATGGCACGTGCAGTCGGAAACGAAGGCCTGCTCATCGAGGTCGACGGCGGCATTGGCGTGGGTACGGTCGAGCGTGTCTGTGCAGCTGGTGCTGATGTTATCGTCTGCGGAAACGCCGTTTTTGCAGCTGATGATCCCCAGGGTGCCATCCGCCAGATCGAAGCTCTCGGAAACGCCGCGCGCGGATAGCGCCCGCGCAGGCAGGCGGGCCCCGTCCTGCGAATGAGTCGCGCCCCAGGGGCAAAACTCATCGGTGGCGTGCGCTCTTCCGGGTGCCCGCGCCGAGATGGCGGCCGAGCGTCCCGAATGAGTTACGCCCCAGGGGCAAAACTCGTTCGGTAATGAGTCACGCCCCAGGGGCGAGACTCATTGGAAAATGCTCAAAGGCGAATGGAGTTCATGTTGACCACGTTAGTTCCCGAGGATTACACATATCTGGATTGGGCGGCCACGGCACCGCTTTGCGAAGCTGCTGCTCAGGCGATGCGTCCGTATCTGGAGCCGGGCCGTGCCCATTTGCAGCTGGGGATGAACGCAAATTCGCTCCATGCTCCTGGGCGTGCGGCGTTTGAGGCCATGGAAATCGCCCGTCATCAAATAGCGGCTGATTTGGGTGCTTCGCGGCCAAATGAAATTGTTTTCACATCGGGCGCAACCGAAGCAGATAACGCTGCCCTTGCAGGAATCGCGCAAGCGCAATCCGCCAAGCTCGCCAGAGGAAGGCAAAAAGATTTCGTGCCCCGTGTTATCGTGAGCGAAGTCGAGCACGAGGCGGTGCTCGAGCCCGCGCGTAGGCTTGCATCGGCGGGCTTCGAAGTGGTGCGCATCAAACCTGATAGGCGAGGTTTCGTGACGCCCGAAACGCTCGCCGCGGCGCTTGACGCTCAAACGGTGCTCGTATCGGTGCAGATGGCCAACAGCGAAGTGGGGTCGGTTCAACCCATCGCCGCTCTCGCGCAGATGGCTCATGAATGTGGCGCCCTTTTCCATACAGACGCGACGCAAGCACTTGGCAAAATAACCCTTGATATGGGAAAACTCGGTGTTGATGCCGCATCGTTTTCGGCTCATAAAATTGGTGGGCCAAAAGGCGTCGGCGCTTTGTACCTCAAAGCGCGTACGCCGTTTTCGGCCCAAATGCTCGGTGGTGGCCAAGAAGGCGGGCGTCGTTCCACGACGCAGAACGTCTGCGGTATTGTGGGATTCGCGGCGGCGCTTCACGAGGCTGTAGCGAACGCCGAGGTCGAGTCGGAGCGTCTACGCGAGCTGCGCGACTGGCTGTACGCGCGTTTGACTGATATCAAACGCGTGCGACCTACGGTTTTGGTCGATACGGGCGCAACGGACTACCTCCCGAACATCGTTCACGTGCTTGTAAAAGGATACGAAAGCGAAACGCTCGTGCTACGCCTCGACATGATGGGCTTCGGCGTTTCGGGCGGTTCCGCGTGTGCGTCCCATTCTCTCGAGCCAAGCCACGTTTTGCGCTCGATGGGCATATCTGCTGATGACGCGTATGGCGCTTTGCGCGTCTCGATCGGCACTATGACAACGCGCGATGACCTCGAGCGTTTTGCCAATGCGCTTGAGGAAATACTCAACTGATAGCGCTTTTCTGACCTGGGCAATGAGTCACGCCCCAGGGGCGAAACTCATTGGGGATGCCCGGCTGGCCAATGAGTCGCGCCCCAGGGGCGAAACTCACTCGGGCAATGAGTCGCGCCCCAGGGGCAAAACTCACTAGGTCTGGACATGCGCACGCATCATCCTATAATCAGGGTAGGACGAACGAGAGTCGCGGGTTCGCATGCTGCAAGCAGGGCCCAACGCGAATCCGTGCGCCGTTTTGCCGCAGGATATGCGAGTTTGAAGGAGGCATATCATGATCACTATCGAAGGCCCCGAAAACTTTGAGGCAAAAGACCTGGCCACTATCGCAACGGGCAGCATCGCAAAACCTTCGCCCGCAATCGCGCCGCTGACCGTCGGCCTGCTTGAACGGGCTTTTCTCGCGCGTTTCCCTCGCGAGGACGCCGAATCATGGGATCGCATGGGTCTGCTCGTCGGCGATCCGTCCCAGCCGATTGCAGGCGTGTGCATCGCGCTCGACGCGACGCAAAACGCCATCCAGACAACCGCGCGCCTTGGTGCGAACGTCCTGATTACGCATCATCCGGCTTTTCTCGATCCTCCGAGCGCCATTTCTCCGTCACACGACGTGGCGCCTCAAACGGGCGTGAACGTATGGGCGGCGGTCAAAAACGACGTTGCGCTCATGAATTTTCACACAGCGCTCGATGTGAGTGATGAAGCGCGACGCCTGTTCATGGGCCTGCTCGGACTTGATTTCGAGCGGATGCTCGTCGAGGCTGCGGCAGGGGCTCCCAAGGGTTATGGTTACGTTTGCTCTATCCGCGATGCCGATGCGCCGTTCAAGCTCGCACACATGGCCGCGCGCTGCACTTCAGTGTTCGGCCGCACGCCGCGTGTTTGGGGCGATATGGACGATGTGGTCAAATCCGTCGTTTTTGCTAATGGTTCAGCTTCGAATGTTGCCAAAGCTTGCGTGGAAGCGCATCTCGATTGCCTTGTGTGCGGTGAGATCGGCTATCATGCTGCGCTCGATGCGGCTCAAGCAGGGCTTTCGGTCGTCGAGCTCGGCCACGATGCCAGCGAGCTTCCGCTTACGGCGGTCCTTGCGCAGGTTGCGATTGAAGCTGGCGTAGTACCCGAAACAGTTCATGTGCTCGACCAGAGTGGCAATTGGATCGTGCCAGATTCTACACGCTTGTAGGATAAGTGCGGTAAAATATCGACGTGCAAAAAACATATGGAAGGGGAGTGCGATGCACGCAGAGTACGAAGACCTAGATTCCCTGCTCGAGATTCAGCGAATCGACCTGATGGTCATGCAGCTCAAAAAGCAACGTATCGAGCTTCCGCAGCGTATCCAGGTCATGAGGTTGCTCAAGAAGCGTGAAGAAATTCAAGCCAAGCTCGAACAGGTCGTGGAGCTCAATAAAAAAGCTGACCACGAAATGACGCTGGTCGAGGACGAAGATCGTCTCCTCGCCGAAAAACAACTGCGTGCCCAGGAGTTCATCGACGCTTCCGGCTCGGATTACCGCAGCGTCGAGTCGCATTCGAAGGAAATGGCTGGCATGGTAAAGCGCCGCGAAACGCTTGCCCAGAAAATGGTGAGCATCGGAGAGCAACTTGCCAAGATCAAAGGCGTGCGCGATCAACTCGAAGGCGCGGTCCAGGTGTCGATTGCCGAGGAAGCGCGCTTGCGTTCCGAATTCGAATCTCATGATACCGCCTTAGCCGATCAGGTGAAAAGCCTCAACGCCAAGCGTGCTGAGCTTATGGCGGGTCTTCCCAAAAACCTCGCCGAGCTCTACGAGAAAACAGCAGCACGCTCAGGTGGCGTTGCTGTCGGAAAACTCCAGGAATCAACGTGCGGTGTGTGCCGCTCCGTCATCGACGGTGGCCGCCTCATCGAGCTGCGTGCTTCTGCCCCGCTCGGCACTTGCCCGAACTGCAAACGCTTACTCGTCATCGAGTGAGTCATGCCCCAGGGGCAAAACTCGTTTGCCAAATGAGTCACGCCCCAGGGGCGAAACTCATGTGGCAGCTAAGCTGCCGTTCCAACGCGTGCTCCCGCAAACCGTTTCGATAAGGGATGGTCATTTTGCAATGAGTCACGCCCCAGGGGCAAAACTCACTCGCCAAATGAGTCACGCCCCAGGGGCAAAACTCATTTGGCGAACGAGTTTCGCCACAACGACAAAAAGCCCGCATAAGCGGGCTTTCCCATTGAATTCGGGACGCTTCGTTAGGCGCGCTCCACCTTACCGGCCTTCATGCAGCGCGTGCAGACGTTAGCCTTGCGCACACGGCCGTTTTTGTCGCGAATGGTGATCTTCTGGATGTTGGGCTTGAACCAACGGTTGGTCACGCGGTGCGAATGGCTGACATTACGACCAGCAGCAGGCTTCTTGCCGCAGACTTCACAAATCTTAGACATAGCTATCAACTCCGTATGAACGTATTTCTCAACGGTAAAACCGCTTTTGCCAAACTAGCCAAGAAACTATAGCACACCTCCCCGCGTGTGTCCAAACTTTTTTGAAAACTCACCCCAATTTCTCTGCGATCTCATATCCGTATACAGTTGTAGATGCTGTAGGTTCACAAAAGCTACCCCCAAGATACGCTATACTATGCAAGTTATGCGAATTTGCGGAGGCGTTTGCCTCCAGTTGAAAGGAAGTTACCATGGCAGATCCGATTCCTGGGAAGCTCCACGTGGCAAACGACGTGCTTGCTGACATGGTTGGCCATGCGGCGATGGAATGTTACGGCGTCGTGGGCATGGTGGCGCCAAATCCCGCTGACGGCATCGCCAAAATCCTGCCCGCCTCAAAGCTCCGCCGCGGCATTACGATTGAATCGACCGAAGAAGGCGTGCATGTTGACCTTTATATCGTCATCGAGTATGGCACCAACATGGCCGCTGTTTCGCAAAACCTGGTCGATGCTGTGAACTTTGCGCTCAAGGAGCAGGCGCGCGTGCCTGTGACGGGAGTCGAGGTACACATTCAGGATGTGAAGGTTCGCAAATAGTCGTTATATTGCAACCGCGTGACGGCTATATGCGATAGTCGTGCAGTACGACGACTTGCGGCATCCTCACGCGCGCAATTGTTTTCAACCCGCAAAAGGATTTACTAATTAACGCAGAAGGACTCAATAATCATGGCAGTTTTTACCGGTAACGATGTGCTCAACGCCATTGCCGCCGCAAGCAAAACCCTTTCGGCTCGAAAGGAGGAGGTCAACCGGCTTAACGTGTTTCCAGTTCCTGATGGCGATACGGGCACGAATATGTCGTTGACGCTCGAGTCGGTCGTCAAGAACATCGGCACGCTTCCGATGGGCTGCACGTCGGCCGATGCGCGACATGCTATTACGACTGGCGCTCTCATGGGCGCACGCGGCAATTCTGGCGTTATCACATCGCAGATCTTGCGCGGTCTGTGCGAAGGTGCTTCGAATTCTGCTGAGTTGACCACGGCAAGTGTTGACGCGGCGTTTGCGCGTGCCGTCGAGGTTTCTTTCCAGGCGGTTCGAAAGCCTGTCGAAGGCACGATTCTGACGGTGCTCAAGGATTCGGCGGCTGCGGCCAAGAGCGCGCGCAAAAAGAAGCTCGAGGTCGAAGACGCCCTTGACGAAATCGTGCGTGAAGCGTATGCGTCGGTTCAGCGCACGCCAGAGCTACTCGCCGTGCTGAAGGAAAACAACGTCGTGGATGCCGGCGGTTTTGGGCTGGCCATCCTGTTCGACGGCTTCGTCTCGGCTTTGCTCGGGAGGGAAGGCTCGCTTTCCGACGAGTTCAGTTTTACGCCCAAGGCCGAGCCGAAGGTCGAAATCGAGCACTTCAACGATTGGGAAGGTTCCGAGTACCGTTATTGCAACGAATTCCTCGTGCATTCCGAAACGCTCGACCCTCAAGAAGCTCTCGATTTCCTTGCCACGATGGGCGACTGTGAGCTGTGCGTGGGCTCGATTCCCAAGTTCAAAGTGCATGTGCATTCTAACCATCCGAACAAGGTGCTCGAGTACTTCCTCGAGCGTGGCCAGATTTTCGAGGTCTTCATCCACAACATGGACCTGCAAAGCGTCGAACGCAACGATAAGCTCGTAGCCGAGCGGGAACAGACGCAGTCCGAACACAAGGCGTTCGGCGTCGTGGCGGTCGCAGCAGGTGAGGGAAATGCCAACATCCTGCGTAGCCTCGGCGTAGACGTGGTCGTTTCGGGTGGGCAGACCATGAATCCGTCAACGGCCGACTTGCTTGAGGCCGTCAATGCGTGCAATGCTGATTCGGTCATCATCCTGCCGAACAATTCCAACATTGTCATGGCAGCCAACAGTGCTGCAGGCCTGGCCGAATGCGCATGCGGTGTCGTACCTACCAAGAGCGTACCGCAAGCGTTTGCCGCCATGTTCGGTTACGATGAGGCTGCATCGCTCGAGGACAACATCGAAGCGATGTCTGAGGCGTATTCCGAGGTCAAAACTGGTGAAGTGACGACCGCCATCAAGGATTCGCACGATGCGAACGGCGGCGACATTGCAGCCGGCGACATCATCGGCATCGCGGATGGCTCCATTGATGCGGTGGGCTCATCGCTCGAGGATGTGGTCATGGACCTGCTCGAAAAAATGGAGGCAGACGACGCCGACACGTGCACACTACTCGCTGGTGAAGAGTATTCCGACGAAGCGCTCGATGCGCTCGTCGAGCGCATCGAGGAAACCTACGAGGATTTGGAAATCGACGCCCATCGTGGCGAGCAACCGCTCTACCCAATCGTTTTCTCGGTCGAAT
Organism: uncultured Coriobacteriaceae bacterium; assembly: GCA_902796815.1. Taxonomy (GTDB): domain Bacteria; phylum Actinomycetota; class Coriobacteriia; order Coriobacteriales; family Eggerthellaceae; genus UBA9715. Next base: position 9,861 of record CADBQL010000429.1, read on the forward strand.
AACAACGAATAGCGAAAAGAATTGTTCGTAAGCTGCGCCCTTGGGGAATGAGTCACGCCCCAGGGGCGAAACTCATTCGGCGGATGAGCCGTGTCCCAGGGGCACGGCTCATCATGCAGGCTTTTCTGCTAAAGTGAGCGCATGGAAAAAACCGACTCACAACGCAATCTCGATCGTGTCAAGGCGACGCTGGCGCTCGATGCCCCAGTGACGAAAGTGCGCATGGTCAGCCCCAAGCGCGCTCAGGCGCTCGGCAAGCTGCAGATTTCAACCGTGCGTGACCTGCTTTGCAACTACCCGCGCCGATATGTGGACATGTCTAAAGTTAAGACCATTGCAGAAGCCGGCATTGGTGAGTCGTGCACCATGCGCGTAAGCGTGCACGAAGTCAAGCTAAAAAAGCCCCGTCCACGTCTCGCCCTTACCGAGGTTACGGTCGTTGACCAAACGGGTGCGCTCATCATCACGGCTTTCAGGCAGCCATGGCTCGCCGATCAGCTCAAAGCTGGTATGCTTGTGGCTGTTTCGGGTACAGTCGAGTTCAACTACGGATTCAAGCGCATGACGAATCCCTATATCGAAGTGCTCGAAAGCTCGGGCGCCGATTTTCACGGCATGATCATACCCGTGCATCCTTCGACCGGCGCCATAAAAGCAGGCATGATGCGGCGGCTCGTGCAAAATGCGCTTGACGAGACGTTCGGCGTGCTCGATCCGCTGCCCGTGTTGCTGCGTGTCAAATACCGCCTTATGAGCAGGTCAAGTGCGCTGAGCTGCATTCATTTTCCGCATGCGATGGAAGAGGTTGCGCAAGCACGCCGCCGCTTGGCGTATGAGGAAGTCCTTCTGCTCGAACTCATGCTCATTCGAGATGGCCGGAAACGCGCCGATGGCCTTACGCCAGTGTCCCATGTCATAGATGGCGCGCATGTCCAGGCGCTCGAGCGCGCGGTGCCCTTCGAGCTGACGGGCGAGCAGCGCCAAGCGCGCGATCAGATCCTTCAGAAAATGGCTCAGCCTGCAGCTGCGAACCACATGCTGCTCGGCGATGTGGGCACGGGAAAAACGATCGTTGCCGCTTTCGCGCTCGCCGCTGCCGCGGATACCGGCACCCAGGCTCTGTTCATGGCTCCGACCGAAATTCTCGCACGTCAGCACGCTGCGGGTCTTGGCCCGCTTTTGGAAGAAGCGGGCGTTACGAGCGCCGTCCTCACAGGCTCAACGTCATCGGATGAACGCGCCTCATTGCTCGAGCAGTTGGCGTCAGGGGAGATCAACGTTCTTTTTGGTACGCATGCGTTGCTCGAAGACGATGTCGTGTGCGCGGATTGCTCGCTTGTGGTCATCGACGAGCAGCAGCGTTTCGGCGTCGATCAGCGTGCGGCGTTGCTTGCCAAGGGGGCGTGCCCCGATGCGCTTTTTCTGACCGCAACGCCCATTCCGCGTTCGCTTGCGCTCGCGCTGTTCGGCAATTTGACGCTCTCTTATATAAAAGAGCGTCCGCGTTCCAAAGCGCCGCGCGCGACGTTTGTGCACATGCTTTCCGACAGAGGAATTGCCTACGATGCAGCGCTTGCCGCTTGCGCGCGAGGTGAGCAGGTATATGTTGTCTGCCCACTCGTCGGGCAAAAGCGCCCCGAGGAGCCAGCGACGGGAAGCGCGCAGGAAGAGGATACCTACGAGTTTGCGGCAATCGCCATCGAGGACGAGGCCGACATGGCGGGAACGAACGCTCGGGCTGCAGAGGACGAAGCAGAGTTTTTGCAAGCCAAGGTATTTGTCGACTACAAGGTGGGACTCGTTCACGGAAAGCTTTCCTCGGCCAAGAAGCAGGAGGTCATGGAGCAGTTTCGTGCGGGAAAAATCGATGTGCTCGTGGCCACGACGGTCATCGAGGTGGGCGTGGACGTTCCCAATGCGACGGTCATGATCGTCGAGGACGCCGATCGATTCGGGCTTTCGCAGCTCCACCAGTTACGCGGGCGCGTGGGGCGCGGCGACTTGCCCGGCGAGGTGCATCTCGTATCTGGTACGAAAAACCCCGTAGCGCTCGAGCGCTTGAGTGCGATGGAGCGTACCGAAGACGGCTTTGAGTTGGCATCCTACGATCTGTCGCTGCGTCGCGAGGGCGATATCTTGGGGAATCGCCAGTCGGGCGCGTCGTTGCTCAAGCTCGTCAACGTTGTACGCGATGGCGCGCTCATTGAGGCGGCGCATGCTGATGCGTTTGCAATCTTGGAAGAAGATCCCGATCTCGAATCGGACCAATACAAAGCGCTTGCTCGCGAAGCCCGCGTCGTTTTCCGCGCTGCACAAGAGGTCGTCGGGGGATAAGCCGAGGAATGAGTCACGCCCCTGGGGCGAGGCGAGTGAGTCACGCCCCTGGGGCGAAACTCATTTCCCTTGGGGTGCGAATCATTCAGAGGGTGAATCCTGCTAGGTTATGGCACAATAAGAGGCGTGTTCAAGCGAATGGGCTTTGGACTTGGGCCGTGGCGAAAGGGAATCATGCGAATCGTAGCGGGAAGCTTGCGAGGCAAAAACATCAAGGCGCCTGATGGGCTGGATACGAGGCCGACGACCGACCGCGTACGAGAAGCGCTCTTCAGCTCGTTGTACAGTTTGCGCGGTGGCTTCGAGGGAGCTGTTGTTCTCGATATGTTCGCGGGTTCGGGCGCGCTCGGCCTTGAGGCGATCTCGCGCGGGGCGGCATACGCCACGTTTTGCGAGAGAGATGCTGCTGCAGCCGCGGTGCTGCGCGCGAATGTGCAGGCGTGCGGTCTCGATGTTTCGCAGGCGCGTATCATGCAGTGCGATGCGTTCAAAAGGCCGCCAAGCGAGCCTTCGTCGCATGGGGCGTATGATCTGGTATTTCTCGATCCGCCTTATGCTTTCGATGCGTCAGAGGTCATGGGGTTGATGAAGCGTTTAACGCAATCGGGCGTTGTTTCGCCCGAGGCGATTATGGCTTACGAGCATGCTATCAAATCGCAAAGCGAGGTTGAGTCGGCCGTTGCGGCCTGCGGATTCGACGTGCATGCGTCGAAGAAGTATGGGAAAACCGGCGTGATATTGATTGCGTAGCATGAATCGGGGGAAGCATGGAAATGTGACCATGAGGAGGTAATTCTCCCGGTCTCTTTTCATACAGATATGTGCCGCGGGCATTTACGTGGCAGAACGGGGAAACGATGAAGCGAGGAGTAACGCCTGGCACGTTCGATCCGATCACATTCGGCCATCTCGATGTGATCACGCGTGCGGCGCAGTTGATGGATGAAGTGATTGTCGCAGTAGCGGCTTCAGCTGGAAAAAGGCCGATTTTCACGCTCGAAGAACGCACGGCGCTTGCGCGCGAAGCTACGGCGCACTTGCCGAATGTACGCGTTGAATCGTTCGAGGGCCTGCTCGTGGATTTTGCCCGCGAGCAGAATGCGCAAGTGATCATCAAAGGCCTGCGCGCTATTACCGACTTCGAATACGAATTCCAGATGGCGGCGCTCAACTACCAGCTTGCAGGCGAGCTCGAAACCGTGTTCATCATGTCGCCGCCGCAGTACATGTATCTTTCGTCGTCAATCGTGCGCGAGCTTGCAAGTCTCAAAAGCCCCGTTGACCAATTCGTTCCTGCTCATGTGGCCCGCGCCCTGGCGCAAAAATTCGCCTAGGGAATGAGTCACGCCCCAGGGGCGAAACTCATTTAGCCGAGCATCGCACCAAGGAGGTCGAAGACGCCATACTCGGAAGCGGTTTGGGCGTAAGGGATTATCGATGTGAACGCTTCGGTAGATTTGGGCACGTCAAACGTTACTTCCTGGCCATATGCGCCGAGCGTGATATAAGAAGGATCGTCATAGGATGTGATTGATATCGCGCCTCCCTCGATGTCGGCGTCAACCGAACCGGTTTTTTTCACGTTATCGGGCAGCGTTGTGGCCTCCCAATGGGTGACGTCGAGTACGTCGATAGCCTTGTTGACGATCTCGACTGGTACGCCGGTTTCTTCGGCAAATCGATCGGCTCCCTTATAGAGCGCACTTTCGATTCGTTCCTTCAAGCCAGCTTGGTCAAGTACCACGTTGATTGCTTCAGCCCGAGTGGTTTCGAGGGGCGTGTTCGAGCCAAAAAAGAACAAACCAGCGCAAGCCACGCCTGCGAGCAGTATTAATGTAATCGCAGCGGTGACGATGCGCCGCATAGTCTTGCCTGCCATCAGCAACTCCTTTTCAAACAGTTGGAGTTCGTGCCTCCGTATCTTGAACTAGCCTACGCAATCAATGTGAACAACCTGTGAGGAATCAAAGGCTCCAAATGGCAAACACGAAAAATTCTCGCGAAATTTGCGATTAGTTGTGCTATAGTATCACGCGCTGTCACAAGCATCGGGTTGTGGCTCAGTTTGGTAGAGCGCTGCGTTCGGGACGCAGAGGTCGCTGGTTCAAATCCAGTC
>CADBQL010000430.1 GCA_902796815.1 uncultured Coriobacteriaceae bacterium
ACGACCCAGGTACAAGATGTTTTGCAGGTGGGTCTCGACTTCTATTTCGAAAGCGATAGCCCCCGCAATCTGTCGCTTCCCTATTGGGAGCCCCACGACGGCGAGGAAGTTCTTGTGAAGGGAACAATTACCGAAGTGGCGGGCATGAGCGTTAACCAGATGGGCGCTTTCAAGTTGAAGGACGCCGAAATAGCCGAGGTCCTACCTGAAGGAACAATCGAATCGCTCGAACGCAGCTAACACGGCCTGAAAGCGAAAACCGCATCCCCAGGTTGATTGCAGCTAAGCGGGCAGCCCATGCCTAGCCTCTCGAAGATCTTCCGCAACTTCTCGGCGGTCTCACCGAGAGATACCTCCCATAACCAGGCCGCGGCCTCATCGCGCACGGCGCACCATCTTTGAGACGCGACGCCGCGCCGCCAACAGCGCGCGCTTAAGGAATATGCGAGGCCGCTCCGTAACGAGCACCGCTCGCGTGTATGCGCGATAGCCAAACTCGCTCACGTCGTGCGTGCGCCCGCGCCCGCTGCGCCCGTCCCGCACGAACCCGCGCATTACGCCAACGACGTCGTCCTCGGCCACATGCTCGCGAGCCACGCAGTTGTCCCCGAGCGTCAAATACCCTTCCGGCACAACCTCCACTACGCGATGCAGCACCCAGCTCGCTGGCGGGCGCCGATACAGCACCACGTCGCCCACGCTGCAGCGCCCCTCTTTGGGCGCCGCGATGAACAGGTCGCGCCCTTGACGCAGCAACGGCATCATGCTCGTCCCGACGTTGGTATAAGTCAGGCTGCCATATTCGTGCAGGTATTCCTCGTAGGTCATCCCGGTATGTTGGCCAACGTCAATCACTGCACACATCCCCTAGCTTCGTCCTTCAGAGACGCAAAACCACACAAGCCCCTCCGGAGGCTGCCTAAAGAGAGCATTTTCGCACTTAGCTAGCACTGACGAAGTGCGATTCCCCCTGAGGCTGTCCATGCCTGTTACTCGACCAGCGCGCCGATCTTTCGCAGCTCGTCGAGCGCGCGTGCCACGTCGCTCTCGATAGCGCCTTCGGGCGCATCGAAGCGCTCGCGCATGGCGGCGATGACGGCCTCTTCTGTGGTTTCCTCCTGAAGCAGTTCCAGAATCGCTCCGAACGTCTTGTTGCCGCGCACTACACCCGCCCAGCCGGCTGCGCCCGTGGGTACGAGCAATGACTCGGTGCCTGCGTCGTGTGCGATGAACTCTTCTTTTAGCTTCATAGAAATTCGCCTCCGCTCATGGCGGAGAAGGAAACCTCCGCCGCCTCGATGCCCTTAGTGCAATGCAGCCGCCACAAATCCACGCGAGCGACCATCCGGTCGACCAGCGCGAGCGTCAATGCGAGCGCCGCAGGGTCCAGCGGCCGGTACACGTGCCGCAGCAGAGCAGGATAGGCCTCCGCAGCCGCCAGGCGCCCGATATGGTTGCCATCGCCGCGCGTGAGCAGGCATACTGCCCGCAACGGCACGGCCACATCGCTCGACAGCCGATGTTTTCCATCCCAAGGCGTCCCGTAGGCTATCGCCCCGCCATCCGTCACCCGCACGAGCGGCTTGTCGTCGTTGACCATCATGGCACGTTCGCCCAGCAGCTCACGCCACCGCCGCGCGTGCGTGCTCTTGCCCGTACCGCTCGGCGCGCAGAACAGGTACGCCGAGCCATCCACCGCGACGCACGACCCATGCACAAGCACCGCATCCCGCGCGGGCATGGCCTCTGCAATCTTGCGATAAACGGCCAGCGTCTCCAGATAGCCGTCAGATGAAGCGCGCTCCCCACGCTCCGCCGCAGCTTCAGCCGTTTCAGCCGCCTCGGAGCGTTCCCGCTCGAAATCGATGTCGGCCTGCGAGGTGAGCACCGTGAAATCCGGCTCCCCCTCGAAGCGGTAGCGGCGACACAACGTATGCACGTCCGCATGCAAAGACTCCACACGCACAACCGCGCCCGCAATCCGATATGTGTCAACCACAGATCCGCCCATCACCGTTGCGAAACTGCCGAAGCCTCGGCAAATAAACTCGACTTGACGAAACCGATCATGTTGCGGCTCCCTATCGTTGTCTTTCGGCTTTTGCAGATTGTACAACTATTGCGGGCCTTTCAAAACACTTCGCCCCATTTAATAATCGTCGCGCATGTGGTTTACGGGTCGCGGTCGGATCGCGGTCCGATTGCAGACCGATTGAGGTCTGATAGCAGATCGACCGCGGCCCGATTGAGGCATAATTGCAGCCAGATTGAGGCCCAGTCGGCCTCACCCGATCCAGCTGCGACCTGGTCGTTGCCCGGCTGCAGCCCAGTCGGCTTCGCCCGGCCCGAAACGGTGACAACCTTGAAATTCGCATCGGGAAAATTCAGGGTTGTCACCGTTTCGGGCCGCATCCGCCGCCCTCAAGATCGCAAACGGACCCTCTTCTTAAAACCGTTCATGATTCGCGATCGGTGAGCCGGCTGATTGCAGTCGGTTCACCGATTCCTGCGCTTCAGCCTCCAGAAGGCAAGCCCCGCCACAGCGGCTGCCACGATGACGCCACCAACGGCGAACGGGACGTACGATATGCCCTGATCTTGCGTGGCTACCTCCGACTCATCGCTTAGCTCGGTCTCGCCCTCCCCGCTTGTTGCCGCACCGCTGGCGCTCATCCCGCTCGAGGTCGTGGCTGCTTGGCCATCTGACGCATCCCCCGATGTGGCATCCACGACGACCTGCCCGCCGTCCGCGTCGGTGAAGCTCACGCTCGAACCGCGCACATCCACTTCCACGCCATCATCGCCGCGAATGATGACGGCGCCACCGCCATGCTCCTCGACCGTATAGCGATGGCTGTCGTCAATCGTTCGAACGGCGCCCGAGGGGTCAACAAGCACGAGATTTCCACCTTCATCCACACTCACAACCGACCCGTCGTCCAGTCGGATGCCTGGGGATTTGGAGCCAGGTTGAGAGGATGTGGAGCTGGAAGGCTGCGATTCCGTCGCCACCTCATCTTGGAGCCCTGTCTCGGAACTGGATCCGTCGGTGTTGGCCTGCCGCTCCGGCTCAGCAGCGTCCGCGGCGTTCCCGGCACCCGCCGCGCCCGCCGCGTCGCTATCCTCGCCCGAGTTGAGCACGACGGGATTGAAACCACCCGTCATCTCAGTCTCGTTGTCTGCATGCGCCTCAATCGGAAACGCCAGAAACGCGATGACGGCCAGGATGCACGGGAGAACTCTCCACAAGGCAGCAATCGGCTTCCCACACGTTCGATGGAACATGCAAATCACCGGCTTAACCCCCCACTTCGGTTTCGTTATCGCTCGTAGTGATGATGTCCTCCGCATCGAATTCGACGGCTTCAATCTCCAGGCCCTCGTACTGTTCTTTCATATCGACGATCCTCCCCTCATTACACGAAATATTCCTTAGCCGATTGGTTGTAGTGGTACAGCGCCATCATGAGGTACTGGAGGTTCTCTTTGCCCTCCGTCGACAGTGCCCAGCACGCGTAGCCGAACGGTCCGTGGTATGCCGTCGCGGTCTCGGTGCCGTTGCTGATGGTGAAGCCAAACATCGCATCGAGGTTCTTCGCGACGATGTTTGGCACCTCAACATAGTGCATGCCTTTGCCGACCTTTGGTTCGAGGGTCCTCTGAGAGCCGTCAACGGTCGCGGTGATGGTCAGCGCGCTCGTGTCGTCCGAATCGAAGTACATGCGGAACGACGTCTCCGATTCAAGCATGAGCGTGGTGCCCTTGTAGGTGAAATGCGCGATGTTCTCCGGTGCGTTGTAGTCATACTCGCCGGGGAGGTCGTTCGCCGTGACCGTCTCAAAACCTTCGACCTTTGGCAACGACTCGGTCGAACCTTTGTCGCGCACAGCGAAGTAGTGCTTAGCATAGATTCCGTAGGCCTTCATGTCTTTGGCAAGCTCCACCATCTTTTGGTCGGTGCTCTTTTCGATCCTGTCGTCCAGGTAGTCGTTTATCGAGTAGCCGAGTCCCGCCTCTGCGCTGATTGCCGTGCCGTCGCTGTCAGCGAAGGCGATGTAGCCGTCCGGCCCCTTGATTTTCATCGTGAACTCAGTGTCCATCTCCTTGGCCACGGTGGTAACGGTGAACCCGTAAACGAGATTCGTCGTTCGGACATTCGATTTCTCGATTGGCGTGACTTTGGAGACCTCCTTCGAGGTGACCAGCGTGTCGCCGTTCCAGAACTGCACCTCGTAGTTGGCCGCATTTTCCGTTATTACATCCCCCAGAATGAGGTAGGTGTTCATGCCGACGGTCCCCCCCAGCGTGAGCGTATGCCCGAAGACCTGCGCGTCGAAGACCGTGGGAGCGACTTCCCACGCTGCCTTAATCGTTTTTGCGTGGCCCTCTGTAATCGATGCCGAGTCGCCAGGCTGCAGCGGTGTTTCGCCATCCATCCAGCATTTGAACGCCTTGCCCGCGGGAGCGTCGAAGGTGCAATCGGGAAGCTCGGTGGTGCTTGTTTCACTCCATTTCGACTCCTGCTCTCCCGTTCCGCCGTTTGCGTCGAAGCTGAACACGTAATACTGCTGAAGAGTCGCTTCGCCAGCGCCATTGTCGGTAACAAAGTAGTCTTCATTGTCGCTGAAGAAGCTGCTGGGAAGGCCTCGGCTGGCGAGGCCTGAGGTGATTACGCCCGCAACGTTGTTCTCTCTCGTAACTCCCAAGCACGCTTCGTATGACAGGCTACCCGTAACATTGATTAGCATATTGGGACGCAGGTAAATATTGTTGTCGTCACTCTCGGCAGTGTTATCAATGACATTAGGCTTTCCCTGAACGTTCAGGGTACCACCCGCTTTGACGCACACGCCGCCACCCTGACCGTTGGTGGCGGTGTTCTCCGCAATGTAACAGTCGATCAGATTCAGCGTAGCATTTTCGCCGATATAGATTGCGCCGCCATGGTTTGCTGCCGTGTTACCTGTAATTGAAGCGCCCATGTAGGTGCTAGCCCTGGTGACGCCTACGTTAATCGTACCTTTATGAGCAGAGATTGCGCCGCCGCTTCCGCTCTCACCAGAGCCTGTGCAGTTGCCGACGATTTCACCGCTTTCAAAATTCAGCGTGCCGGCATTGTTGTAAATTGCGCCGCCATCCTTCTGGCTCACGTTTCCGCTTATAGTGACACCATCCACATTCAGCGTAGCATTTTCGCCGATATAGATTGCGCCGCCGTTTTCGGTGTTCTTGCCACCCGTGACGATTCCTCCTCTGCCCACCAAGGTCAGGATGCCGTTGTTGGTGATGACATTACCATTCGCAACGGCCTCGTCCATATTGCGGTTGATGGTATGTTCGTTGAATACCAGAGCGATACGCTTATTCTTAGGAATAACAAGCGGGGAATCATCGGTGCCGGCGACATAATCGCGCTTCAATTCAATTGTGTGCAGTTGATTGTCGGCCGATGAATCGATCGTGTCCTGAAGCTGTTTCCAATAGGAAAGCGTCTTGCTATCGGTGTAGATCTCGCCGTCCACGGTCACGCTGGCGGTATAGGTCATGCCTGTTTCGATCTCAGTCTTTTCGATCTCATCGTCGGTAACGGTAAAGGTGCTGCTTTCGTCGCCGACCATTTCACACGTGGCTTTGTTTTCGGTATCACGGCAGTCAAACACAGCGGTCGCGCTGCTGTAGCCGTTCCAGGTCCATGTGGGTTCCTTGTGCCTGTCGGTGGGCGAGAAGCGGCTTCCCGAATAACAATTGGCTATCTCGAGAAGCGTGCTGCCGTGAGGACCGTGGAAGGTTACACTGGTATTCTTGTCGAATGAGTATTCGGCCGGACGCTCGGGATCATCGGCGCCCTCATAATATGAATAAGCAATGCTTTTCAACGACGGAGAGGTAAAGCTCTCGAGAGCGGTGCAGCCCTTAAAGGCGTCGATACCGATACTGTCTAAGCTGCTGCCGACCGTTACGGTTTCAAGCGAGGTGCAGCCCTCAAACGCACTTTTGCTAAAGTACCTGAAATTCTCGCCGCCTGCCGTCACGTTTTTGACAAAGGTTTTATCCTTGAATGTATCCGTATTGATAGATATGACCTTTTTGCCGACCATACCGCTGTCAATATAGCCCTCGGGTACCGTATCGGGGATAATGATATTGGCGTCAGCACCGTTATATTCATATAT
>CADBQL010000431.1 GCA_902796815.1 uncultured Coriobacteriaceae bacterium
ACAGGTCGTTCTACCGCTTGGATGATGGCGTCTACGTCGCATCCCCTGAGCTATGCCTCATGCAGCTGGCGGGCAAGCTTTCAGAGCCGCAGGTGGTCAAGCTTGCCATGGAAATGTGTGGCTCCTATGCGATTGACCCCGCGAGCTATGACGACTACGGCATGTTCGACCTCATCGACGAAGAAGACGAAAACCCGGGAATGGTCAAACGTCCGCCGCTGACGAATGCAGCCAAGCTCAAAGCATACGCCAGGCGTCTGCTCTCACCCAACAGCAAAGCGAGAAGCGCGCACTTTCTGCGCTATGTGGTTGACGGCTCTGCGTCTCCGCGCGAGACGGCGTTGTTCATGCTTTTGTGTATGCCGCCTCGCTTTGGGGGCTACGGCATCGCCCTTCCGGAGTTGAATAGGCGAATCAATCTCACAAAGCGGGAGCAGCTCATGGTGGGCGCGCATCACTTCGACTGCGATCTCTGCTGGGCTCAGCCGAACAAGCGCGTCGCTGTGGAGTATGACAGCGCCCTTCGCCATACCGAGCGAGAGAAACAAGAGAGGGACGCCATCAGGCGGAACATGCTTCAATATAAAGGCGTTCAAGTGGTGGTTGCCACGCGGAAGCAAGTGAACAAACCAGCCGAGTTCGATAAGCTGGCTCGCCAAATTGGGCGTGCTGTTGGGAAGCGTTTTCGGATTGTTGAGAAGGAGCATATCACCGCGCGCGCAAGGTTGCGCATGGTGCTGTTTGATTGGGATGTGCTCCCAGGTCCTTCTGAAAATACGGCAGATGAGCCTTGTTTTTCGTCCTTGTAGCTGCACTAGTTGCTTCCGAAAACGAATAGGTGAGCCAGGCGCGCCGTGATCGACCTTGCACGTCGTCCTTGCCGTTCTTGCCGCTCGCCCCTGGCTTTCCCGGCCGCGCGGTCGCCCCGCCCTGGTCGTACGATCGCCTTGGTTGTCCTGGCCACTCTGGACACGCCGACCGCGCCGACCGCGCCGCGCAGCTTACGCCGCGTTTGCAGATTCCTGCTCCTTGTCGGCAATCAGCCGGGTCTTCTCGACGCCGTCGCCATAGATGGTTGACCAATCATCCCGCATCGAAATAGGCGTCCATCCAGCCTCGGTTGCCTTACCGAGCATGTCGGCAGCCTTCTCCTCGTTGCCGTATTCGCGCTCTGTATCGTCGGCGATTACGAGAAACGACGCAGATGGATATTTGCCGTTGTCCAGCGTGTAGTTGAGCATCGCGAAATCACCCGAACTGTTGCCAAATGCCAGCACGGGTTTCTTGCCAATTTCGCGTTGGATAGCGATAACTTTGTTCGTTTTGCCGGTCTCGCCGAGGTACTCTCCGCCGATGACCAGGTCATCGGCCTGTTCGTACGTGTAGTTGGCGCCTTCTTCGTCTCCCTGGTTCGTTGCCTCGTAAGACCAGTCGCTGCCTATCACGTGGGTCGGATCGATGCCCAACGGCTCGACCATGGGGCGGACTATTTCGCGCTCGCTTGCGGTGACCACATACACGTCGAAGTCGTTGCTCTTGAGGAAATTGATCACCTCAAGCATGGGCAGATAGAACGACTCACCGTACTTCATGCCCGAAAAACCCTCGACGTCTTCGGTAGCCATGAAGTTCGCGACGTATGCGTAGAATTCGTCAAAACTCATTCCCTGGAACGATTCAGCAAGCGCGTCGTTTTTCTTGTAGTCGCGATCTGCGTCAGCAAGCGGAATCCCCTCGTCGGCGGAGTCCCGCATATCGACGCCAAGGTCGTTCATTTCGCCAGTTGGTGCGTAGCTTGGGTCATCCTGTATGCGATGCAAGAGCAGCATATAGTCGGTATATACGGGCGCCCTCTCACAAAGGAACGTCCCGTCCATGTCGAAAACCGCGATTCTATCTTCTGGCGGTACGTACCCCGAGCCGTTCTCTTCGGTCGCAGCCTCCACATAGGAGACGAGTGCAGCGAGGGATTTCGCATTCGCGTTCCACGAGGGAAAAGCCGCGCCGCTAGCACTGCCCGAACTGCTGTTGCCTGCCCGATCGGGTGCCGCAGACTCTGTGGATGTGGCGCTCTCTGTACCGCTCAAACCGTTATCTGATTGGTTGCTCGACGCTGCTGATTCCGAAAGCATGTCGCTTTTTGCGGCGCTTGGGAGCTGGGAGCTGCCCGAATCGTTCGAAGACTGGGCGGGCGCGGCGCATCCTGCCATGCAGACTAGCGTAACGATGAGGGTTGCGAGCGCAAGCAGGTGCCTTCTCATGGCCGTCCTTTCTGTAAGAAAACCGCAAGGCCGCTCTGATGACGCGTTGAGCATAAAAAGGATATCATGAGATGAGAAAATGCGATTACAGTTTCGGTCGTTCAGTCTCTCTCTTGTTTTCAACTCGCGGGCTAGCTAACAAA
>CADBQL010000432.1 GCA_902796815.1 uncultured Coriobacteriaceae bacterium
CATCAAGTCGCCCGCCCATGGCCGTCCGCTCACCATCCCGACGCAGGACATGATCATCGGCCTGTACTACCTCACCGCCGAACGCGACGGGTTCGAGGGCGAAGGCCGCGCCTTCATGGACTTCGCCGATGCGCGCAATGCCTATGACGCGCGCGCCGAGGTCGACCTGCAGGCTCGCATCCAGGTGCGTCTGACAAAGGATACGCTCGTGGCCACATCCTTTACCGATATGGTCGAGTACAAGGCCGGCCAGCGTATCGAGACGACCATCGGACGTATCACGTTCAACGACGTGCTGCCCGATGATTATCCGTTCCTCAACTACGGCATGAACAAAAAGGAGATCAGCCGTCTGGTCGAGGATGTGTGCAACCGCTACGTTGGCAGCGAAGTGCCTTCGATTCTCGACGGTCTCAAGGCTGCTGGCTTCCACTACGCTACGCGTGCGGGCGTCACGGTTTCTGTTTACGACGCGACGATTCCGCCGACTAAGAGTGAGATTTTGGCCAAGGCCGACGAAAAAGTTGCCGCAATCGATGAAGACTACGAGATGGGCCTCATGAGCTCCGAAGAGCGTCATCGCCAGGTAGTCGACATTTGGAACGAAGCCAATGAAGAGGTCGGCGATGCCATGGCGGCGAATTTCGACCGCTTCAACCCGATCTACATGATGGCGTACTCGGGCGCCCGTGGCGATATTCGCCAGATTCGCCAGCTCGCCGGCATGCGCGGCTTGATGTCCGACCCGAAGGGCGAGATTATCGACCGTCCCATCAAGGCGAACTTCCGCGAGGGCCTTTCGGTACTCGAATACTTCATCTCGACGCACGGCGCCCGTAAAGGCCTTGCCGACACCGCGCTGCGTACGGCTGACTCGGGTTACCTGACCCGTCGTCTGGTCGACGTCGCACAGGACGTCATCATTCGCGAGCTCGACTGCGGCTCGACCGATGGCGTGCCCTATGCGCTACGCAACGAAAAGGACGCGCTCGACGATAACCTGATTGGCCGCTGCCTGCTTGAGCCCGTTGTTGATGAAAACGGCGAGATTCTGCTCGATGCTGGCGATTACATTTCGTCAATGGCGCTGCTCAAGAAGCTTGACGAGGCTGGTATCAAGGAGGTCGTGATCCGCACGGTCATGACCTGCCATGCGCACGAAGGTGTATGCCAGAAGTGCTATGGCTGGGATCTGGCCACGTCTCGTCCCGTCAACATCGGCACGGCGGTCGGTATTATCGCCGCTCAGTCGATTGGCGAGCCGGGCACGCAGCTGACGATGCGCACGTTCCATACGGGCGGCATCGCCGGCGACGACATTACGCACGGCTTGCCCCGTGTTCAGGAGCTGTTCGAGGCCCGCAAGCCCAAGGGCGTCGCGGTTCTCGCAGAGATCTCCGGCACGCTGCAGATTTCGGGTGATAAGCAGCAGAAGATCTTGACGGTCCACGACCAAGAGGGCAACATCCGCGAGTACGTAGTTTCGGCTCGTGCCCAGATGCAGCCCGGCGTGGTTGACGGTTGCGAGGTCAAGGTTGGCCAGCAGCTGACCAAGGGCTCCATCAACCCGCACGATTTGCTGCGCTTGACTGATCCCAACACGACGCTGCGCTACATCGTGACGCAGGTTCAGGGCGTGTACGTCAGCCAGGGCGTAGACATCAACGACAAGCACATCGAGGTCATCGCGCGTCAGATGTTGCGCAAGGTTACGGTACTCGACCAGGGAGAATCCGACTTCCTGCCGGGCCGTCAGGTCAATCGCTACGAATTCCAGGATGCTGCCAACGAGCTGATTGCCGAGGGCAAGCAGCCGCCGGTTGGCCAGCCGCTCCTGCTCGGCATCACCAAGGCGTCGCTGGCGACCGATTCGTGGATGAGCGCCGCATCCTTCCAGGAAACGACAAAGGTTCTGACCGACGCTGCCATCGAAGGCAAAGTCGACACCCTCAACGGCCTGAAGGAAAACGTCATTATCGGCAAGCCAATTCCCGCTGGTACCGGTCTGCGCCGTTATCGCAACGTGGGCTTGACCTACAAGGGCGAACCTATCCACAAGGTGGAAGGCGACGCGCTTCCCGACTACGCGCCGGAAGCTCTGCGCGATATCGAGGACATGCTGCCTCAGCCTCAGGATTGGACGCTCGACGGCGACGGCTATCTGAACATGTCCGGCAGCTTCGGAGGCTACTTCGGTGGTTACGGTCCGTCGTTCGGTCGTCGCAACACGATGCTTTCCGACGAGGATGCGCGCCTGTACATTTACGACGACCTGGGTGTTTCCCAGCGCTGGGCTAACAAGTTCAGCGAGGCGGGCATCGAGACGGTTGCCGATCTCATCGGACATACCGAAGACGACCTGCTGCGTATCGAAGGCATCGGCGCCAAGGCCATCGAGGAACTCAAGGCGGGCCTCGAAGATCATGATCTGCTTTCGATCATCGAGGACGATCTGACGGCATCGAGCGATGATATGTCGCAGCTGCTCGACATGGTGTTCTCGCCTGACGATAACATTCTGATCGGCGGCGACGAGCCTCCCACGTTCAACACGGAAGGCGAGGACATGCTCGGCGAAGCCTTGCCGCCGCGGTCGTACCAGCGCAACCTCGAAGAGCTTGACGCGCTGCTCGGCTCGATGGATTCGCTTGGCTTCGGTCTGACGAGCGATGAGGAAGAAAAGTCTTCCGATTCCGATCTGCTCGACGATGGCGAGGAGTTGCTCGGTATTTAACGTTGCTCTGCATTGCTGTTAGTGCGATTATTGAAAGCCGCCCTTCGGGGCGGCTTTTTTCGCGGTGCGGATGGGACGAGTCGCCGTCTCTCGTTCCATGTAACGATGCGGCAACGCGCGGCGTGGCGAAGGATGCGACGTGCAGGGTTTTGAAGTACAATTTCGGCACTGCAGTTCACGAGGTTAGCTGGGAACATGAAAGCTGTACGAGTTATCGTCAATGTCGTTACCGCGTTGATGTTGGCGGTCAGTTTCGTGGGGGCGGGATTTGCAGCATGCACGGCTCCTCCGATTACGCATGGGCTCGCGTGGGTGTTCGTGGATGATGCAACATCGCCGTTTGACCGCAATGAGCTCGTGAAAGTAGCCGACGCAACGCGGGACTACTCGTTCGGGGCACATGACCTGCAAGCGTTGTATCGCACGATTTACGAAGTTGACTTGGAATATCGCGATGGAGTCGGTTATTCTGCCGCAAGCACGACAGGCGTTGGCTTCCCGAGAGTCGATACAGTAACCGACCCCACGAGCCTTGAGCAGCTGCGATCCGCTTTCGAGGGTGCGTCGGAGTTGTTCTGCTTCTCGAACGCGACGGTTTCTCACCTCGATGATTGCCATGCTATAGCACAAGTTGCGTTTCCACTGGTCATTGCTGCAGTGATTCTCGCGACGGCGGGGCTGATCTTCACGGGTTTAACAGGTGGGAAAAAACGTCTCGGCACCGTCCTCATGGCAGCCGGCATTTTCGTCATCGTCGTGTTCGTGGGGCTTGCCGCATGGGCGATCGTGGACTTCAGCGGGCTTTTTACAGTGTTCCATGGAGTGTTCTTTAGCCAGGGCAATTGGACGTTCCCATACGATTCGCTGCTCATCTGCTCGCTGCCTCAACCGTTCTGGGCTGGCATGGCGGCAGTGTGGCTGGTTGTGGCGGCGCTGCTCTGCCTGATCGCTATCGTGGTTGGCCTCAGGTTGCGCAAGCGCGCTCACAGATAAGCAGGCTGGCATGAGGCACGCGGTATGCAAAACGATGAATAGCCACGCTTGCATTCATGGGTTCTGCACGTTTGCGCAACTGCTTTTTAGGAGTCGGTAAAAAACAAGGAGCTCCTTCTATTTCGAAGGCAGTATGCGAATTTGCGGTTGTGTGTAATGGTTGTTTGCAAGAAGATGTGAGGTTGCTTTGAGAGTTTCGAAACCTGCTCCGCTTACGTTGGCGCTGATTGTTATCTGTGTGGTGTGCTACATTCCCGACCTGCTCGGACTCAGATTCTTTGGAATGCAGCTCGGTGACTGGATGGCTGTCGGACCCGATTCGTTCTCGCGACCGTGGGAATTTGTGACGGCTATTTTCGCGCATGGGTCAATAGAGCACCTGGCGATGAACATGATTTCGCTGTTCTGGCTCGGTACGATGATCGAGGACATACAGGGCAAAGTGAAGTTCGCGATTATCTTCTTCGCGAGTGGGATTTTCGGAAACGTTTTGTTCGCCTTGATTGCGAACGGGTATGCCGTGGGTGCTTCTGGCTCGATTTTTGGGCTGCTTGGCGCTGGAGCGTACCTGCTCTATCAGATGAGAGATAATCCTGCCGCGAGAGGCATGTTTCAGGGCATGATTGCCATGCTCGCGCTCAATATTTTCAATAGCTTTTTGCCGGGGATTGCGCTCGAGGCGCATCTTGGCGGGTTGGTTGCCGGAGTTGCCTGCGAGGCCGCCATAGTCGCAATCGATCGCAAGAAGCTTCCCCGATGAGTGAGCTTTGCTGAATGAGCTCTGCCTCTTGATGAGTCACGCCCCTGGGGCAAAACTCATCGGGAATGAGTCATGCCCCTGGGGCAAAACTCATCGGGACGCGGCTCATTTCTGATGAGTTTTGCCCCTGGGGCAAAACTCATTGGGTGTAATCAACTATACTGATTTTTCGTTCTAAAAAGTGGATGCTGCTGCACGTGGTATGCGGCGGCGGAATGGGGGAACTATGGCCGAAAAGGTCCGTGTTCGTTTCGCGCCCTCGCCAACGGGGCGCTTGCATATTGGCGGTGCACGTACCGCTATCTTCAACTGGGCTTTCGCGCGGGCTACGGGTGGCGATTTCATCTTGCGCATCGAGGACACCGACCCCGAGCGTTCCACGAAGGAAAACGTTGACGTCATATTGAACGCTATGAAGTGGCTCGGGTTGACTTGGGACGAAGGCCCCGAAGTCGGCGGCGAAGCTGGGCCTTATTTCCAGATGCAACGCATGGGCACATATGCCGAGGCGCTCGAACGGCTCAAGGAGCGTGGGGCGGTTTACCCGTGTTTTTGCACGAAAGAGGAGCTCGACGCTAAGCGAGAAGCGGCCGAAAAGACCGAGGGCGGCTATGCGGGTTACGACCGCACCTGTCGAGACCTCGATCCAGAAGAGGCGGCTCGGCGTATCGCGGCGGGCGAGGCCCATACATGGCGCCTCAAAGTGCCCCTTGACCACGGTCCCATTGCGTTTACCGATGCTGTATACGGGGGTGTTTCGTTTCCAGCCGACGTCATGGACGACATGATTCTCGTGCGTACCGATGGAAGCCCGACGTACAATTTTGCCGTGGTCTGCGACGATGCTAATATGGGTATCACGCATGTCATCCGCGGCGACGATCATCTTTCCAATACGCCGCGACAGATTCTGATTTACGAAGCGCTCGGCCTCACGCCGCCGACATTCGCGCACCTGTCGATGATTTTGGGCCCGGACGGCAAGAAGCTTTCGAAGCGACATGGCGCAACGAGTGTGGAGGAATACCGCGATCGCGGTTACCTGAGCGATGCAGTCGTGAATTTCTTGGCGCTTCTGGGTTGGTCGCTCGATGGCGAGACTACGATCATGAGTCGCGAGACGATTTGCTCGGAGTTTTCGCTTGATCGCATTACCAAGAAAGATGCTATTTTTGACGAAACAAAGCTGAACTGGATGAATGGCGTGTACATTCGCGAAACAACGCCCGATGAGTGGGTACGTGCATCGGTGCCGTGGCTGGCGCAGATGGTTGCGCTCGGAAAGTCGGTCCCCGTCGGCGCCAATGTCGTCCCTACGGAAAATCCGTCCGATCCTAACGCGCCGGCGCCTGAGCCCATCATTGTGTCGGACGAAACGCTCGCTGCGGCAAAAGCGCAAGTGGAAGGTGATCTCGCGTGGTATGAGCGTCTCTATCCGCTCGTCGTGGAGCGATTGGAGCGTCTCGATCAGATTCCCGAAAAGCTCGCATTCCTGTTCTGGGGAGCGAATTGCCGACTGGACCAGAAGAGCGTCAACAAGGTCCTGCTCAAGGACGGTGCGCGTGCCGACGAGGCGATTGCTGCCTGTCGTGGCGTGCTTGCCGATGAGGCTAACGAATGGAGCGCCGCAGTTCTCGAGGAAAAATGCCGCGCGCTTTCTGAGCCGCTCGATATGAAGCTCAAGAATTTGCTGCAGCCGCTGCGTGTTGCCGTGTGCGGCAACATGGTTTCGCCGCCGCTATTCGAATCGATTGAGCTCATGGACCGCGCTGACGTGCTTGCGCGCATCGATGCGGTTGTCGCCACCGTGTTCTAGGAAAACGCTTGGCGGCTCATGTTGCCCTGGCAATATGAGCCGCCCAGTTCGAAGGCGAGGTTGCTCATGATTGACGAGAACTGCCCGATAGAAGAGGTGCGCGAGATTTTTGGCAACGATCGCTTTGCTACAGAGGCATGCGGCTGTCGGGTCATCGAGGCTTCGCGCGGTTATGCGGTCTGCGAGTTCGACATAACCGATGGGCACAAAAACGCCCAAGGTGCCATCATGGGCGGCGCGATTTTCACGCTTGCGGATTTTGCGCTGGCCATAGCTTGTAACATGGGAGAGACGCCGACGGTCGCGGTGAACAATACAATCGAGTATTTCAGCGTCGCGAACGGCTCGAAGCTGATTGCGACTTGCTCAGCGGATCGATCGGGTCGCTCGCTCGGCTTCTATACCGTTGATGTCGTTGATGACCTGGGGAATTTCATCGCGAAGATGACAGCTACGTGCTTTAGGAGAGGCTAACGTTTGCAGCGCCTTACGAGGCGAATTGTGCGCAGTATGCTCTATTACGCAGTTTCGTGCACGTTGGGCTGTTTCACGAAGATGGATATGCATCAAAGCAGTATAATGAGTCGCGATTTGTCTTACCCCTTGGGAAGGGGCTGTTGAATGGAGAAAACTATGCCAGAAACCCATTCGTATTTGTTCACGTCGGAATCGGTCACGGAGGGCCATCCTGATAAGCTCTGCGACCAGGTTTCCGACGCCATCCTCGATGCCATTCTGGTAAAAGAGGCTAAGCTTGAAGCCAAAGGTTATGTTTCGCCAAATAGCGGACGGCCCGCTCGCGTCGAGGATGTGCGCTGCGCTATCGAAACGTTCACGACCACCGGTATCGTGACGGTTATGGGCGAGGTGCGCACGCAGGCTTACGTGGATGTCGATAAAATCGTGCGCGAAGTCGTGCGCGATATCGGCTACACGGGCTCTCACATGGGTTTTGACGCGGAATCGTGCGCTGTTGCAAACTACATGCACTCTCAATCGCCCGATATCGCCATGGGAGTTGACGAGTCTTACGAGGTCCAGCAAGGCCAGGTGACGGGCGACGACGAGTATGATCGCATTGGTGCTGGTGACCAGGGCGTTATGTTCGGCTATGCCTGCGATGAGACCTCGACACTCATGCCGATGCCGATTTTCCTGGCGCATCGCCTGGCGGAGCGCTTGACGGCCGTTCGCAAGGACGGGACGCTTTCGTATCTGCGCCCTGATGGGAAAACGCAGGTTACGGTGCGCTACGAAGACGACAAGCCCGTGCGCGTCGAGAAGGTGCTCGTTTCGACGCAGCATGCGCCTGAGGTCAGCGTCGATCAGATTAAGAAGGACCTGGTTGAG
>CADBQL010000433.1 GCA_902796815.1 uncultured Coriobacteriaceae bacterium
CGAACTCGAGCAAGGCTTTGACTTCGACGAGATCCGCGAAATCGAGGCGTTGCAGAAGGAAGTCGAATCCAAGATGAAGAGCGCTCTATCTGTCGGTTTGAAGGTCAGAATTGTCGAGCCGAAATCGATTCCTCGTTCCGAGGGCAAGGCAAAACGGGTCATTGATTTGCGCTCGTAGGGTATTAACGCTCAGGAACGAGCTTTGGCAACTTTGGACCTGTCTTCACGCCTGCAAAAACCCGAACACGATATAATCGCTAAAGGGTTGCAGACTATAGCGCTTAAGGTCACGACTCGTTCCAAGGCAATGTGCGCCGCCTTTCATAGGCGACAGAATGGAGCATGACATGATTGACCAGATTACCGTCTTTTTGGAAAACTCCGAAGGTCGTTTGAACGCCTTGTGCCGCACGCTTTCGGACGCGGGCGTGAGCATGTCGGCACTGACGATTGCTGACACAACCGATTACGGCGTCGTAAGAATTATCTGCGACGATCCCCAGAAAGCGCTCGACGCCCTCACAGCATCCGACTACCGCGCATTGGCAACGAAGGTGTCAGCCATCCAAGTGCCAAATCGTCCTGGCGGCCTTGCGGACTTGCTCGACACGCTCGACGCGCTCAAGCTTAACATCGAGTACGGATACTGCTTCTCGATTAATGGCGACGTAGCCGTTGACGTGCTGAAGATCAGCGGAGCAGAGAAAGCTGCCGATGCCGCCAAAGCCATCGAAGAAGCCGGCTTCAAGCTGCTTTCCCAAGAAGACGTCTCCTAAAATGAGTTGCGCCCCAGGGGCGTGACTCATCGATGCAAAGCAAAGAGGGGCCTGATGCCATATGCACCAGACCCCTCTTTTCATTCCCAAAGTTTTATGCGCAGAAGACGACTGTCGCGACTACCCGTAAATGCACTCCTATCATGTACGTTCCCAAGAAGGGAGGAGTTCTAAGCTTGCAATCCTAGCCATGGCACTTGTCTTTCGATGTGCACCCAGAACAGGCCTTACAGCAGGCGCAATTGGCATTATCGCTTGAAGGTAATCCATATATTCCAACATTGGATTTCGTATGAGCCTTAGCGCATTCATCATGGCAGCCACAGTTCCCGTGACGCAAAACCGAACGCACCGCAAGCGCAACGACGAGCAAGAGCAAGCCGAGGATAATCCAACTGGCAAGGTTCATAGCCGATCATCCCTCTTTTATTGCGCCGTAGCGAGGACAGCATCTGTTTGGCCTTTGGGCATCGGGCGGAAAAGCCCGAACAAGATAGCCGCTACGACGACGAACGCCACTGCGGTACCGACGCCAAACGAGCCGGTCACTATGAGCTTTCCGATTTGGAAGACGCATAGCGCTATTGCATAGGCCCAACCGCATTCCCATCCTATTGCCGCCCAGAACCACCTGTTGAAGCCGCCCATTTCGCGCTTTATAGCGCCCATTGCTGCAAAGCACGGCGCGCAGAGGAGCTGGAACGTCATGAACGAGAATGCCACGACAGGGATCAGAGCGGAAGCGCTTGCTGTTGCGCCGAGCGATTGAAGGAATGCCGTAGACCAGGCCACCTCGCCGCCGCCGTAGAGAACGGCGAGCGTACCGATGACGTTTTCCTTCGCGATGAGGCCCGTGATAACTGTCGAGGCCGATTGCCAGTTCGCAAAACCGAGCGGAGCGAATATCCATGCGAAGGCGTTTCCAAAGTAGGCGAGCAGCGAATAGTCGATGAGCTCTTCGCCAACCCACATGAAGCGACCTTCGTAGAAACCGTAGCCCGAGAGAAACCATACGACGATCGTGGCGAGCAGGATGATCGTTCCGGCTTTCTTGATGAACGCCCATGCGCGTTCCCACATGCTGCGCAGCAAGTCGACGAAACGCGGCAGGCGGTATTCGGGCAGCTCCATGATATAGGGGGTCGTCTCGCCAATGAACGGCTTGGTCTTCTTCAGGATGATGCCGGATACGATGATGGATGCGATCCCCATGAAGTAGGCAAGGGGAGCGACCCACCACACACCGCCGAAAACGGCCGTCGAGATGAGCGCTATAATCGGAAGCTTTGCCGAGCAGGGCATGAACGTAGTCGTCATGACGGTGAGGTGGCGAGAGGACTCAGACTCGATGGTACGCGACGCCATAATGCCCGGAACACCGCAGCCAGTCCCGACGATCATGGGGATGAAGGTCTTTCCCGAAAGCCCGAATCGCCTGAAGATTCGGTCGAGGATGAACGTGACTCGAGCCATGTATCCGCATCCCTCGAGTATCGCGAGTAGGAAGAACAAGATCATGATTTGCGGCACGAAGCCGAGTACAGCGCCAACGCCGGCGATGATGCCATCCATAATAAGGTCGTATAGCCAAGAGACACATCCGACGGATTCGAGGGCTGTGCCGACGATGGCCGGAATGCCCGGAATCCAAAGTCCGTAAGCACTCGCGTCAGCAGGCGCCTCGACTCCGACTCCCTGAACGATCGCCTCTTCCGTATCGTCGTCAATCGCCTCGCCATCGAAGCTGTAGACGACGGCTTCTGCAGCATTGGTGCGGCCGTCGGCTTCTATCTGGGCATTGCGCTCGTCAGCGCGCGCTTGCGCTTGAGCCAAGTTTTCCTCGCCAACGTATACGACGTAGTCGGTTTCAAACGCTTCCTCTTCATCGACGGTCGGATACTCGGCGATCACATGCTCCGCGGACGCCTTCGCTTCGAAGTCCTCGAGCGCCGAAGCGAATTCTGGCGATGAGAGATCGGCGTCCTCGTCGGCATCGGGCCCCAAGAACGCGCCGACTGCGCTCGTATCGATGCCCGCCTCGCTAGCGGCTTCCAGGTACTTTTCGATTGCGAGCTGCGCCTCGTCGTACGGTTCCGCATCGCCGTCGTAGGCAGCCTGAGCGCTCGCGTCTGGATTTACGATGGCGACGGGATCCAAAAACCAGCCATCTCCGAAAACGCCGTCGTTGGCCCAGTCAGTTGCGACTGTGCCGACCGTTGAGATGCTTATATAGTAAATGGCGATAATGATCGCAGCGAAAATCGGGAACGCGAGTATGCGGTTGAGCAGTACACGGTCAATCTTTTCGGTCATGCTCATCTCAGAGTCCGTGCGTGTTTGTACATCGCGCATAAACCCCGCAATGAAATCGTAGCGCTCATTTGTAATTACGGCATCGGCCTTGTCGCCGAATCGCGCTTCGATTGCCCTGATATGACCATCAATGTCGGCAATCTCACCGAATTCTTCTATGACCTTGCCATCCCGTTCGAGGTACTTTATGGCATAGTAGCGCTTGAGGTGCAACGGGACCGTCGTTGGGAGGTCACCTTCGAGGTGCGCGATAAGCTGTTCGAGATCATCGGAAAAGCGCGCGGGCTCAGGTACGACCTTGCTCTTGGCAGCTTCGGTTGCGGCGGCGACGACGTCGTCGATACCTTCTCCGCGCAAGGCGGAAATCTCGACAACAGGGAGCGCGAGCGCTTTTGAGAGCGCGTCAGAGTCGATTTCGTAGCCGCGCTTGCGCACGATGTCCATCTGGTTGAGCGCAACAACTACAGGTACGCCGAACTCCATCAGCTGGGTCGTCAGGTAGAGGTTGCGCTCGAGGTTGGATGCATCGACGATGTCGACGATGACGTCCGCTTCGCCTTTGGCGAGGTAATCGCGAGCGACGACCTCTTCGTTGGAGTAGGGCGAAAGCGAGTAAATGCCGGGCAGGTCCACAATCTCGATCGTACTGTCGATTTTGAGCGTTCCCGTTTTTCGCTCAACGGTCACGCCGGGCCAGTTCCCGACGTATTGGTGGTTGCCCGTCAATTGATTGAACAACGTTGTCTTTCCTGAATTCGGATTGCCGACGAGGGCTATGGTTGCAGGCATAAGAATATCCTCCCTGCTTGATCAGGCTTTCAGTTAATCTTGATAGGAGTTGAATGCGCGTGAAAGCCCGAGGAAAGGCTTTCCGCCTGCGATTCCGATGCGTTATCTCTAGGCAGGCACCACTTCGATGTTCGCGGCATCAGAACGTCGCAGGGAAAGGTGATAACCGCGCACCGTCACGTCTATGGGGTCGCCGAGTGGTGCAACCTTGCGCACGCTCACAGTTGCGCCTTTCGTGATGCCCATGTCCATGATGCGGCGGCGGATTTC
>CADBQL010000434.1 GCA_902796815.1 uncultured Coriobacteriaceae bacterium
AAATACTGTTGGCAAAACGCGATGTCCGCTTCGTCCATCGCCAGTCCGCGTTCGGCGATGAAAGACGCGAGACCCCGCTCGTCAAGCGTGCGGAAACCCCCAATGACCTCGACGGGATCGGGCTCGGGGTAATCCATCTTGAGCGTGTCGACGGCATCGAGCGATGCTTCGCGCGACTCGACCGGATTGATGACGTAGCGCTTAACGATCTCTACATCTTCATCGGTCAGATCGCCTTCAAGCACGTAGACTTTTGCAGCGCGCACTTCGGGACGCTCTCCACAGGAAATGAGCTGGATGCACTCGCTTGCCGAAGCGGCCCGCTGATCGAATTGCCCGGGAAGAGCTTCAACGGCAAACACGCGAGCGCCCTTCGCGATTGGGTCGACACCCGTGTTCCCCTCGCCCCGATCAGTGGCGTCAGGTTCCGCCAGCTCGCGACACGTCACATCAGATTGCGGCTCGCTGAACACGGTCGGCACGCACGCTTCAAACAGCTTGGATCCAATCCCCTCGACATCATAGCGGTTGACCAGGCGCAATTTCTCCAGATGCGCTATGCCCAGAATTTCTCGGAGCTCCTTCAAGAGCGCCTGGGCCTCAACATCAAACCCCGCCCTCTTTTCAACGTATACGCGTGAAACCATATCTGCCGCCTTCCCACATACCGCGCGGTTTTTTACCTGAAACCATTATAGAGAATCAATGGGTGCGAAACAAAGCCGCATTCGGACCGCATGACTTTGAAAGCTGGGGAAATAAGCGCACGCTGGCAAAAAAATGCAACCAAAAGGGAGGCTCCCTTTTGGTTGCAAAAAAGATGACGCTCAGCTCGTGCTACGCTTCGGAAGCTTCTTCGGCGGGCGCCTCTTCAGCAGCGGGCTCCTCGGCGGGTGCCTCTTCAGCAGCGGACTCCTCGGCGGGCGCCTCTTCGGCAACAGGCTCCTCGGCGGGCTTCACGCCGCCGATGGTACCGTCGCCGTCCAAGTCTATCCCAACGACCTCCTCAACGCGGTTCTTGGCTTTGGAAACCACATCTTCAGCGGGCTGTTTGGCCTCGTCAGGCTCTTCGATGTCTTCAATCTTGGCGCTTCCAATCACGCCATCGCCATCAAGGTCGCGTCCCGTCAGCTCCTCGGCCTTATTCTTAGCGCCAGCAAACGCTCCTTCGACGGCGGGCTTGGCCGACTTCGCAACGTTTTCGACGACGGTCGATGCGGCAGCGATGGCGCCCTCGACGGCGGGCTTGGCAGCTTCGTAGGCTTCACCAGCCTTCTGCCTGACCGTTTCGACTGCGCTGCCGATAGCAGGACCCGCTGCATTGGCTGCTTCACCTGCTGCAGTAGAGACTGCGGCGATGGCGCCCTCGACGGCGGGCTTGGCAGCCTCGTAGGCCTCACCAGCCTTCTGCTTGGCCGTCTCAAAAGCCTCGCCAGCCTTCTGCTGCATATCGTCGATGACCGGCTTCGCCGCTGTAGCAGCCCCGTCGGTCTTACCCTTTACGGTGCCCATGACATCATCGAACACGACCTTTGCCTGCTCCGATGCGCCCTCGATTACGCTTGCCGCAGCGTTGAGAGCATCGTTGAAGGCATCGGTTGCACCCTTGATAAACTCTTCTGCAGGATCAGCGGCTTTTGCGGCCTCTTGCTCAGCCGCGCCTTCGGCCTCTGCGGCAGCTTCGGCGGAATCTGCCGCATCGGCTACCGTTTCCTCAACCTGATCAGCAGTCTCAGCAGCTTCGGCAGCTTCGGCAGCCTCGTCAACTTGAGCAGCTTTTACCTCATCAACATCCGCCATAGCATATCTCCTGTCTCGTGTGAAATCCATGTGCCCATTATACGCAAACGAACATGACATTTGGAAAACACGTTCTCTACCATTGGGCAACTTGCAAAAATGAGTCACGCCCCTGGGGCATAACTCATTTTTGCGCGTCGATGGTGCGCCCCGTTTCCGACCAGTTGTCCCAATTGAGAGCGTTCCCATCGATTAAGTACTCGCGGAACTGTACCTCAGTCAAATCGGGCTCGCTATCGGTCGTCAGGTAATAGCGCTTGCGCGACGAATCGATATACCGGAACATCGAAAAACCTGCCCACTCACTGCGCGTCCTGTACTCGGTGTAATCAAGCCCCATCGCATCGAGCACGGTCGGCTGCAGGTCGAGGTGGCTTACCGGCTTCTCATCGACGTATATCGGCTGTTCAGATTCCTCAGTGGTCTGTTCGGGTTTCACGAACATGATCGGCGTCGACGTTTCCTCGATGGGATCGAGCGTGATGGTCCAATACCCATGGTCAGCTGTGACGATGATCGTCGTGTTTTCATAAACACCGAGCTTCTTCAAATCGGCGATATACTCCCCGACGATGCGCAGCGCACCAGCAGACTGCTTGATGACGTCGGAGTTATCCTCGCCGAGGTCGTTCACTTCCTCATCGTAATTGAAGGGATAGTGCGATCCGAGCAAGTGAATGAACCTGAAAGCACCGTCGTAATCGCCATCTTCAAGCGAAAGCCCGATGTCGCGCAGACGGTTGTAGTAGCGAATATCGTCCATGACGTAGATGGTCTCTTCGGGCGGCGCTTCGTCGCGGTAGAGCGTCAGAGATTGGTTGATCTGATCCGTATAGTACCAAAACGCCCATTTGAACGGCCACAATACATCGCGATAGAGCCCCATCTGATACAACGAGTACAACGTCCCCTGAATGTTCATCATGGAGTCGGGTAGGTCGTGCATGTTGACGGTTTTGCTCGTGATGCCGTATTGCTCGGCCGCCGAAAGTTGTCCGATTGTGAGCGAATCGGTATACAACCCGATCGAATAGTTCGCATTGTGGATGTCATCCAAAAACGAGCTGCGCGCGTACCGCTCGAGCTTATACGTCGAAAATGCCTCGCTGAAACTCGGCATCTGCCCGGTCATCATCTCAGGAATGGCAAAACGCGTGGGAATCATCGCCGACGTGGCGTTTTCGTAGTTCACAAAGCCTGTAAAATCTTTGAGCGCATCAGGATTTCGATTCAAAACGCTCGTCAAATAGCTCGTATCGTACGTATCGAGTATGAAAACGATTACGTTGTGATTTGGATTGACCGTAAAAAGCTGGTCTTCGGTCATGACGACTTTTCCGCCAGCTGAAGCTTGCGCGCCCTCTCCCGCCCCATTCGACGGAGCGATGGCAAGGCTCGCAAGCCCAACCGCCTGAACGACCACCAGAAACACCGACACGATCGCAGCAACGCCCTGCGCCCGTCGTGCACGGACGATGCTGAACGTCAACGCCCCCACGATCAAGGCAATCCACACGATCGAAGAGACAACCTGCATGACCATGTGATCAGCCCAGACAATCGTCGCGCCATCCGCGGCCGGCAACCCGTAATTGAGCACGAGCGCCTGCACGTAGGCGCACAGACCTACGGCCACAACCAGCAGAAGGGCAATATTGAACGCCCGCCCCCGTAATATGGTAAGCACAAGCGTTATAAACGCAATCATCCCCAGACCAGGGGCAATAAGAATCCACCAGACATCGGACAAGCCGTAGATGAGCGAAGACGCAGAACCAGCTACTATTTCGAGCGGAGCGACGAAGAAAATCGTAAATGTGAAGAAAAGCGCAGCGAAAAACCCGTAGAGCGCGCGTTCTTTCCATGATGGCGCATACGTCTTGCGCTTCGTTGCCGAACGACGCCGCGAACGCTTCTTCTCATGAGCGTGTGAACCGCGTCCGTCGTCGTCGGATTCGCCCATGGGCAGATCCGAAGCGGCGGAAACGTACGCTTCGGAAACTAAGCTCCCGTCGGAAACGGCCACAGCAGGCTCGAGCTCATCACCGACCGCAACGCCATCGACGACTCGGTGAACGCTCGGCTCGAACTCCTTGCGCGCGTTTTCGTCGATGTCCAGAACGCGCAGAAGAGTCTTTCGACCGCGCCTGAGCGCGACGCCCGCAACTGTCGAAAGCGCCACGGCCACGCCAGCGATCGCTTGGATCGTATACGTCATGACCGAAGGGTCGATATAAGCGTAAGCTGGAACTACGAAAGCGCACGCAAGCAAGACAGCGACCGTCAGCGCCGATGCCAAATCGTAAAGCGCCACTGCAAGACGCCTGACCAACGATCACTCCTCTCACGCGCGTTTGCGCCAAAAACCCACGACGCAATTCTTTGCTAGTCTAATATAAATTTTTGGCCTTGAGACAAACCACCATAAAGAAAGGCCGCAATTGCGACCTTTTGCAGTTGCAGACCTTTGAGGTCTACGAGTCGATAGGTGCCCTGGGCGGCGGCCAGTTATTGCGCCCAGGGCGACAATTGGCTTACTTAGACGCCTCGCCTGATGAAGCAGCTGAATCTGATGAAGCGTCTGTGGCGGCTTCTTTCTTGAACGTCATCGACGAGTCTTTTTGGATAACCGAGAGCTTTTCGTCCTCGAGCGAATACGTGATTTTGCTACCATCCATTTCGATCTCGCCCTCGTTCGGGCTCGTGGCCTTCCAGGTGCCCGCCATCGGTTCGTCGAACAGCACAAGCTCACACGTCCCATCAGCTTTTACTTCAAAGCTTACATCAAGACCTAGATCTGAAAGAGCCTTGATATCCTCCTCGCCCGTTTCGGTGCCGTCGCGCACCATGCTCACGAGACTCCAATTCCCCACCAGAGCGTCTTCACCGGAATCAGGTGCGCCAGCTGCACCACACCCCGCGAGTGCCAAGCACAACGCGAACGCGCAGCACAGTGCGGCGATTACGCCAGTTCTGTACATCGCATTATCCTTCCCTTACAGAACCATTAGCTTTTTCAAACAATAATACCCGATTTGATAACTACCTCGCGACGCTTCGAGAAAGCAGCACACTTCGCGCATTGCCCTCCTTTCAGCTATCCTGCGGAAAGGCAATCACGCAGCGCTTTAGCGCAAAAGGCTTGTGAGCGGACCTTTTGCCAGGAGCGTGACGCGCTGGGTCGCACGCGATATGGCCGTATACAAGCGGTGCCGACGGAGCGGCTCGTCGACAAAAGCCCCTTCGTGCACGTCGGGCACGATTGCATGGTCGAATTCGAGACCCTTGGCAAGCTTCACGTCGAGCAGCACCACGCCACAGCTGGGCAGCGTCCCGTCGGAAGGCACCGAAACGAGCGGCGTGTCGCGAAGAAGCTTGGCGAGCTGCTTGGCGCGTGTGCGGGTGTTCGCGATGAGCGCGGTGAGGCCTTCGTCTTCGGCTGCACGTAACACGGCATCGCGCAAAGCCTGCTCGTATTCTTCGTCGGAAACGCACTCGATAATGAGCGGCTCAGTTCCAGGACGTTGGACCGAGGTTGCCTCGACGCGCTCGCGTTCAGGCAAAAGCTTGCAGAACAAGTCGGTGATTTCGGGAGATGAGCGGTAGCTTATCATGAGCGCGCACTCTTCGACGCTCCCGCGCAAGCGTCCGAACAGATCGCGAACCTCCGAAAACGATGCTGTACCCTCGTGAACAGCTTGGTTCTCGTCGCCGAGGAGAAGAAAGTGCGCATTGGGGAAAAACCGTGCCAACACCGCGAGCTGGGTGGTCGTGTAGTCCTGCACTTCGTCGACCATGACGTAACGCGCGTGGCGAATCGAGCCGCCAACGAGTGCCAGTTTCAGATAGAGCCAGGTCACAGCATCAAGCGTCGGCAAATCAAGCATGCGCATGCCGATTCGGTCGAGTCGTAGCCATTCTCCGTTTTCGATTGCTTCGAGCACGGGTGCATAGCGCGCAGTCAGATACTGGCGGGTACAGGCTACAAGCTCCTCGTCGTCAAGCGGTGCGACTTGCTGACCAAACAGGCGGATCTGCTGCTCGTCGGTGAGGTCCATCAGGGCGTCTTGAGTGTCTTCGTCCTTTGCAAGGCGCATGATGCGCTGCTCGAGCTTTTCCTTGAGATCCTCGATGGCGAGCGTCATTCGATGGGCTCCCATGGGGATGCGCGCGTATTTTTCGACTGATAAACGTGCCTGCGCAGCCGTAATCACGCGCTCATCGTCGACGCGGATATCGCAGAAATCGTTTTGCCCGAGCTCGAGCACGGGAACGAGCTCATCGATGCGCTGCAGTGTTTCGAACGAGCTGTCCTTGGCGATGCCGCGGCCGGCAAGCCCGAGCTTGTCCATGAGCGCGTCCCACGTCAGGATCTGCGGGTTGGATTCGCCCATATCGGGCAGCACGTTGTCGATGTAGCGCCCGAAAACAGCGTTTGGCGTTATCAGGTACACGTCCGAGGGCGTGAGATTGTCGCGCTCCGTGTAGAAGAGATAGGCGATGCGCTGCAAGAGCACGCTTGTTTTTCCCGAACCAGCGATTCCGTGAACGAGCAATACGGGCACGTCGGCATGGCGAATCACCTGGTTCTGTTCTTTTTGGATCGTCGTGGTGATAGCACTCAGCTGAGCTGTGCGGCGCTTTGAGAGCGAGGCGAGCAAGAGCGGGTCTTCGATGGCGATCGTCGTGTCGAAGTAGGCGCGTAGCTCGTCGCGGCGGATATCGAATTGACGTCGCAGCTGAAGGTCCACCTCAATTGTGCGTCCGTTAGCTTCGTATGACGTGGCGCCGTTGGCCTGGTTGTAGTAGACCTCGGCCACGGGGCTTCGCCAGTCTACTATGAAGTGTCGCCGCATGTCGTCGGTCATGCCCGCTGCCCCGATGTAGATGTCTTTGGGCTCATCGGCATGCGGGAATTTGAGCCGCACCTTGGCAAAATACGGGCTCAACATGAGCAGCTGGGCGCGACGCAGTTTTTCGGTGTTGATGTCGGCCGACAAGTTATAACCCTCGATGATGCGGTTCATGGCCTCGAGCTCGGCGAGCGTTTCGAGCTGGATGTCGGCGTCTTGGTTCAGCGACATAGCCTCGAACAAGTCCTCCTTGCCTTCGAGCGCTTCGGCGAGGTCGGATTCGAGTTGCTCGCGCACTTCTTGCTCGATGTGCACGAGTTTGTCATAGGTTTTCTGTAGATGCCGTTGCTCTTCCTCGAACACGGGGTCGCTCGCCATGGTCATCTCCGTTCGTCGCCGTCGAAAAATCGAGTCTTTCAATTGTAGCCGAAGAATCGGGCAAACCGTATGGGACCTGTTCCTTTCGGACTTTTGTAAATAGTTTTTGGTTGCGGAAAAGCTCATGTTTTGCGCTAAAGTGTCATGACGTAAAAAACCACGACGAAAGGCGTGAACATGATAGGCATTGTAGATGTGGGCGGTGGCGAACGCGGAGCGTATGGGGCAGGCGTGCTCGACTGGTGCATGGAAAAAGGCGTGGATTTTGATTGCTGCGTGGGTGTTTCGGCGGGGGCTGCGAATTTGAGCTCGTACATGGCCGGCCAACTTGGACGCAATTTCGCGTTCTACACGGCGTACAGCTTTCGCGCACAATACATGGGCCCGGGCCTTTTGGCGCGAACGGGAGAGTATGCCGATCTCGACTACATATATGGGACGCTCTCGAATTCCGATGGAGAGTATCCGCTCGACTATCCGGCCATGGTCGCTTCTGGAAAGCAGTTCACGATCGTCGCAACCGATGCGCAAAGCGCGCTTCCCGTATATTTCACGATGGAGGATATGGCGCAGGATTGTTATGACCCGGTAAAGGCTTCATCGGCTTTGCCGCTTGTGAACAGGCCGTATCCAGTGAATGGACGCCCGTGCTTCGATGGAGGGCTTTCCGATCCCATTCCCGTGCGCAAAGCATTTGAGGCGGGATGCGAAAAAGTAGTCGTCGTGCTTACCCGACCGCGCGATTACTACCGCGATCCGGCACGTGACGCGCGGGCGGCGCGAATCCTGTCGGTGCGCTACCCGCGCATCGCCGAGGCGCTTGCGAACCGTGCGGCGCTGTACAACCTGCAGCTCGATTTGGCAAAGAAATACGAGCGTGACGGACGTGTACTCATCGTCGCGCCCGATTCCATCGGGGAGATGGACACCCTTACCAAAGACCGTGATGCCATCGAGGCTCTCTATGCGAAAGGCTTGCGCGACGCGTACGCAATCGCGGACTTCCTTGGCTGATGAGCAGGTGACAAATCCCGTTCGCTGTAACCGTTGCGTGCCGCAAAGCCTCAGGTGAGAACGCGCATCGGCTTGTCCTCGCCTTAACATTAGAACATGAGAAGACAGTGGCTGCGGAATCGCCGATGTCACGCCCTCACCTGGACTTTGCTCCCTAGCCTTGACTGCCATGTGTTTTTTGTTCTGTTCAGTTTTTCGGTGTTTTGTGACGGGAACGTGACGGTTTAGAAAACTTGAGCGGCTCGCGCATAAGGATGCTATAGTACGTCTTTGTTAGCACTCGATAGCTTCGAGTGCTAATTTATGAAACAGGTATTGTTTTTCAAGTGAAAGAAGGCATTGCAATGGCTCTTAAACCGCTCGGCGATCGCGTGATCGTCAAGGCCGACGAGGCCGAGGAGACCACCGCTTCGGGTCTGTACCTTGCTCGCGAATCGAAGGAAAAGCCGCAGACTGGCGTCGTTTTGGCAGTCGGCGACGGCAAGCTCGACAAGGACGGCAACAGGATTCCCGTGCCCGTAAAGGTTGGCGACAAAGTTATCTTCGGCAAGTATGGCGGAACCGAGTTCACGATCGACGAGGAGGACGTGCTGATCCTTCGCGCTGATGACATTTACGCAATCTGCGAATAAATTCTAGTTTCTGCAGTTCATCAAGAGTTCTGAAAGGAAGTCATTCAAATGGCTAAAGATATCAAGTTCGAGGCAGATGCGCGCGGCGCGCTTGCCAATGGCGTTACCAAGCTTTCTGACGCCGTCAAGGTCACGCTTGGCCCCAAGGGCCGTTACGTAGCCATCGAGAAGTCCTACGGTGCCCCGGTCATCACCAACGACGGCGTGACCGTCGCCCGCGAGATCGAGCTCGAGGATCCGGTCGAGAACATGGGCGCCCAGCTCGTGCGCGAAGCTGCCGTCAAGACCAACGACGTCGCAGGCGACGGCACCACGACCGCCACGCTGCTCGCCGACGTTATCGTGCGCGAGGGTCTGCGCAACGTCACCGCTGGCGCCGATGCCCTCGGCATCCGTCGCGGCATCCAGAAGGCAACCGCCGCTGTTGTCGAACAGATCAAGGCGGATGCCCAGGAGGTTTCCAGCAAGGATCAGATTCAGAACGTCGGCACCATTTCGGCCGGCGACGCTGAGATTGGCTCCAAAAGCGCTGAGGCCATGGACGTCGTAGGCAACGATGGCGCCATTTCCGTCGAGGAGAGCCAGACCTTCGGCATCGAGATGGAAATCGTCGAGGGCATGCAGTGGGACCGCGGTTACATTTCGCCGTACATGGCCACCGATATGGAGCGCATGGAGGCCGTGCTCAACGATCCGTACATCCTGC
>CADBQL010000435.1 GCA_902796815.1 uncultured Coriobacteriaceae bacterium
ACCGAGTACTTCCAGAACTTCGCCAAGAACACCGTTCCGATGCAGCGTTACGGCCAGTCCGGCGAGCTCAATGCCGCTGCGGTCTTCCTGGGATCCGCTGAGGCCAGCTACGTTACCGGTCAGACCATCGCTGTCGACGGCGGCTACACCTGCGTCTAAGACCGCGAGCGTTTTGGCGTCTGATGCGGTTGCGTTAGGCGAAATCGCAGGTAGCGCTGATGCTCAATACCGTTCTAGCGGGGGGACCCGCGCCTTTGGGCGCGGGTTTTTTATTTGGAAAGCAGAAAGCGGAGGCGCTGTTTCGTCAGAAAGGCGACTTGCGAATGTTGTCTCGTATTGCTGCGCGTTTGGCCGATACTTGCCATTTTCGTTCACGTAAAAAAAGCGACCTGGGCAAACAACTTGCCCCGATACGAAAATGGTTATTATTTTCTATCGGCGCCAGCGAGCCTCTGGGCGATTCTGCAGTTTCATATCAACGGCCGAGTTATCACGAGCCCCTGTTAACGCATTCCCCGTACGTGGTATCATACGCGCATGGCAAATGGGGAATCGCATCGTACGCAAGGGGAGGGCGTACCTGTGGATCGCAAACGCGAACTGCAGGGGATGCTCCTTGTTTTCATGGGCTCGACCTTCTGGGGGTTTTCGGCCACGTGCGTCAAGTTCCTGACCGAGCGAAACGACATTCCCGTTCCTTGGCTCGCGGATACGCGCCTGTTCGTCGCCGGCGCTCTTTTCCTGATCGTGGCGTTGCTACGCGATCGCGACAAGCTGCTCCACCTCTTTCGCACGAAGTCGCTGGTCGGATGGATCATCGTGTATGCGATCGTCGCCGTCGTCATGATGCAGATCGGTTATATGAACTCGATCAAGTACACGAATCCGGGTACGGCGCTTCTGCTTTTGGAAATATCCATCCCAATGGTGCTCATATACGAGTGTCTGCGGGAAAAACGCCTGCCTACGCTCGTGGAAAGCATCGCAATCGTGCTTGCTCTTGCCGGCGTTGTCTCTATCGCCACGCAGGGAAACATCGGCTCGCTGGGCATCGACCCGCTCGGTTTCATGTACGGTCTCATGTCGGCCGTTGCGAATGCGGGCTATATCCTGCTTTCCGGACGTCTCGTGCGCGAATGCGGCGCCATCGTGACCAACGCGATGGGCATGCTGATCGCGGCCGTCATGTTGCTGCCGCTCGGGCAGCCGTGGGACGTGCCCGCGGGGATGGACGTGAGCGGCTGGCTCGTGTTCGCGGCAATCGTCCTTGTGGGCACGATGGCTGCGTACGCGGCGTTTTCTATCGGAGTGACCTTTACGGGGGCTGTTCAGGCGAGCCTCATCGGCGTGTTCGAGCCCGTGTCGGGCGCGGTGATTTCGGCGCTGTGGCTCGGCACCGTGTTTTCCGGTTGGGACTTTTTGGGCGGCGCGCTGATCATCGCCATGATGATTCTCGTCGCGCTGAAGAAGTAGCTGAGAAAGGGGTCGCCCGCCGGGGAAGGGGTCAGGCCCTCCGCCCACAGGAAAAGGTGCCGGCTTTGCCGCCCGCCGGGAAAGGGGTCAGACCCTCCGCTCTTTCGGTCCTCCGCCCACGGGGAAAGCGCCAGTTCCTCCGCCGGGAAGAGGGCCAGGCCTTCCGCTCATATGGCCCTCCGCTAATTCACCTGTGCATTTTTGCGTGCAGAAAGAAGTTGGCTTGCGCGTTCTGTCATAATTGCTCTCAAAGATTTTGATGCAGCGCTTGTAACGCATCGAAAGGGTATGCACTATGACTTCAGGTTTTGTGAAAACATCGAGCCGTATTGTGGGCTTGATTATCGTCATGATGTGGGCTTTCACAATCAATATTGCCGCAGCGAACACCGCTGTTGCCTCCGATTCCGCCGACGCCTCCGTCACCAGCGCCGCCAGCGCGGACGTCGACTCCGCCGCCAGCGTCGCCGACGAAGAGCCCGAAACCGTCCGCATCGGCTACTACGAAAACGAGGTGTTCCAGGAAGGCGCGCACGACGGCGTCGTGAAGGACGGTTACGCGTACGAATACTACCGCAAGATTTCGGAGTACACGGGCTGGAATTACGAGTACGTGTACGGTGATTTTAGCGACCTGTACCAGCAGCTCCTTGACGGCAAAATCGACTTGCTCGCCGGTCTCGCATGGAAATCCGACCGCGCTGACATCATCGGCTATCCCGATGAGCCGATGGGTAACGAGTCCTATAACCTGGTCAAACACGTTACGGACACGCAGACCACCGCCGATCCGATCACGCTTTCAAACAAAACGATCGGCGTGCTCGATTCCGCTGTGGCAACGGTGCTCGACGAATATCTCGACAACCATCACGTCAAAGCCGATGTCAAACGTTTTAAGGACTACGGGGCCATGTTCGATGCGTTCGACTCGGGCGATGTGGCTCTCATGGCCGCGGAAGGGGATGGAGCCTACGGTCGAAACGACGCCGAGGTCATCTGTTCGTTTGGCGCTTCGGACTATTATCTATGCGTGAGCGTCACGCGACCCGACTTGCTCAGCGAGCTCAATTCCGCCCAAGCACAGCTGGCGGCCGAAGAGACCGACTTCATCGCCACGCTGAAATCCAAATACTATGCAAAAAGCCTTTCGAGCAGGGCTTTCACACCGCCCGAAAAAGCATGGATCAGCGCTCACGATGTCATGCACGTCGGCTATCTCAACAATTACCTGCCCTATAGCGATACGGACGAGCAAGGCAAGGCCACCGGCATTGTCACGGGCATCGTCCCGGCAATTCTCGAAACGCTCGGTCTGACCAACATCCAGGTTACCTACGAGGGCTACGATTCGTATGACGAAATGGTCGCAGACGTGGCCAAATATGAGATAGACGTTGCGTTTCCAGTTGGAGGCGGGCTGTACTATTCGGAGGAAAGCGGCATCTATCAGTCCTATCCGGTTGTTTCCTCGGCATCTGATCTGGTGTACAAGGGCGAGTACAACGATGCGATTACGGAGCATTTCGCCGTAAACGAAAACAATCGCATGCAGTATTACTACGTGAAGACCTATTTCCCCGATGCGCAGGTGACGATGTATCCTTCCATCGACGATTGCCTGAACGCCATCATAAAAGGCGAGGTCAGCTGCACGACGCTCAACGGTTTGCGCGCGAACGACATACTCAAGAACACCCGCTACAAGGGGCTTTCGCTCAGGCAGCTGCGTAATGACGATGAGCGCTGCTTCGGTATCCGCATTGGCAACGAGGGCTTGCTCAGGCTTTTGAACAGGGGCATTAACGTAATAGGCTCGGATTATGCGGTCAATTTGGCTTCTCGTTACACGAACCAGCTCCACGATTACACCCCGCTCGATTTTGTGCTCGATCACATCTTAGAGTTCGTGGCGGCAATCATCGCAATTGCGGCGGTCTTCATCTTGCTCTTGGTGCGCGACTCCAGGCGCACGAAGCGCGAAGTGCTTGCCAAGGAATCCTCGCGTCGTGAGCTTGAGGAAAAGAACCGCGAGCTTGCCGAAAGCCAGGAGGCGCTCTCGAACGCGCTCGTGGCAGCTGAGCATGCCAACCGCGCCAAGACGACGTTTTTGAACAACATGTCCCACGACATTCGCACGCCGATGAACGCGATCGTCGGCTTTACGGCGCTCGCGGCGTCGCATATCGACAACAAGGAGCAGGTCCAAGATTACCTGAGCAAGATCTCGGTTTCGAGCCAGCATCTGTTGTCGCTGATCAACGATGTGCTCGACATGAGCCGGATCGAAAGCGGCAAGGTCAAAATCGAAGAGTCCGACACGCATCTGCCCGACTTGATCCACGACCTGCGCACCATCATCAATGCGAACGTCGCGGCCAAGAACCAGGAGCTTTTCATCGACACGCTCGACGTGATGAACGAGGACATCGTCACCGACAAGCTGAGGTTGAGCCAAGTTTTGCTCAACATCTTGTCTAACGCCATCAAGTATACGCCTCCTGGTGGTTCCATCACGTTCCGCGTTATCGAAAAGCCCACGTCAAAACCTGGATATGCCGATTTCGAATTCCGTATCAAAGATACGGGCATCGGCATGAGTCCGGAGTTTAAAGAAACGATTTCGATGCGTTCACGCGCGAGCAGTCGAGCACGGTCAGCGGGATCCAGGGCACGGGGCTCGGGATGGCGATTTCCAAGAACATCGTCGACATGATGGGCGGCACCATCGAGGTCGAAAGCACCGAGGGCAAAGGCTCCGAGTTCATCGTCAACATTCGCTGCAGGATCAGCGACAAGGCGGTCAAGTACGAGAAGCTGCCCGAACTGCAGGGTTTGCGCGTGCTGGTCGCGGATGACGATACGAACACGTGCCTTTCGGTGTGCGCGATGCTGCGCCAGATCGGCATGCGCCCCGATTGGACGAACTACGGCAAGGAGG
>CADBQL010000436.1 GCA_902796815.1 uncultured Coriobacteriaceae bacterium
GCTGCCGCGCCCGGCCTCTGCACAAGGGCCGTATTCCGCCAGCTGCCGCGCCCGGCCTCTGCACAAGGGCCGTATTCCGCCGGTCGCCCCCACCTGGCTCCTGCACAAGGGCCGTATTCAGCCAGCTGCCTCCACACAAATGAAGTATTTAGCCATTTTTAGAACCGCGTGACAAAATAACATTCAAGTGCAGAGTAAAGTGGCAGGATATCGACCAAGTGTGTGACAATGTCGCAGTTCGATAAGCCCTTTTTCACACACTTACAGCGTATTTTGACGCGAGTGTTCCGGATTGGCGTAATTCTTTGCAAGTGCGACATACCAACCATTTCGCCTAGGGCAAAAACCGACTCGTCGGAGCGCTTAACCGGCTCGAAGCGTTGGGGCTTTTTCGGGCTGGTTTCCTGATGACGGTTCATCCTTGCATTTCGTGCGCATGTGAAAAACTGCTATAATTCTCATGTTTATCAGCGAGAACTACACGCAGGCTTCCAACGGTGAGTTGCGCATGTGCCACACCGTCTGGCGCAAGACCAGTCGATTCGAGGAGAGCCCCCCATGGCATCAAGGTTTACGACCACGAAGCGTCATCCAAAATCGAAACGAGCACTCATAGTTTTGTTTACGGCACTGCTCGCAACATGTCTCGTTCCTTCGGTGAGCTGGGCGAAAGATACGGTTGCGCTCACCAATCTCAAGCTCGCGCGCGTCGCTGCGCAGCAAGAGCTCAACGAGGCCAAGGCGGCGCAAGGGGACACCCAAGCGGATTTGGATGCGGCGGAGGCCGTGCTCGAATCGATGCGCAATCGGTTGACGCAAGCTTTGGAAGATGCGCAGGCGGACCTGGCTGCCAAGGATGCGGCCTATGAAGCTGCGAGTCAGGCCCTTTTGGATGCGAACAACGAGCTCACCGCAAATGCAGCTGCCATCGAGGCTGCACAGGCGTCGGTGCAGGCAGCGCAATCCGACGGAGAGCAGGCAGGCGCTGCTATCGAACAGGCGAATGCCCGCGTGGACGCTGCGACGCAGGCACTGAGGGCGGCGGAAGCCGCACGCGACGCCGTATGGGCTGACATCAAAGCGGAAACGAACGATCCCGGTACAAACGAGGGGCATTTGGAATGGACCGCGTACGGGTTTTTCCAGTTCGTGCGCGATAACTCAGAAGCGGGAAGCGCCGCGTACTGGGATGCCCAATGCGCGATGGACATTCTCGATGGAGGAGTGAACACGACAGGGCATGTCTATCCCAAAAACCAGGGTCCCGAGCCCGACGGCTATAGAGCGAATGAGTGGACCAACATCGCTCCGATAGCGTGGTCCGAACGCGGAGACGCGGTGAGCCTCGACAATTTCGGCAGATCGCTGCAGTTTCTGAACGAGTTCAACGCTATTCGCGGCGAGGAAAATTCCACCGAGGGCACGAATCTCAGCACGAATATCCCCACGAACTGCAGGCAGATGGCGATTTCGATCGTCCAATGCGATATTAGCAAGAATTACTCGGTTGGTCATACGCAAGCCTATGAAGGTCTCGAGAACCTCTCGTGGAGCTCGTCCCGTGCGGCGCCTTTCTCCCGCAACAGGTATAGGGATCCCTTTGTGGGTTGGTACGATGAAGAAAAGGCCAATTACAAGGCGAACAACGGCGGCGTGACGGGCCACTACGAGACAATCGTCGATTTGAACAGCGGGTATTACTGCAACCTTGCGGGCTTCGCGATTTGCAACTATAACGCGTCGTACGGTGAGTGCCGCGAACTTTCGACGTTCGGCGACTTTTTTGAGAGCGATACGAATCCCGATCCCGAAGTGGCTTATTCTGTGGACGATTTCTCGGCCATGTTTGATGCGTACTATGCGAATCAGGTTGCTGCAGGCATGTATGGAACGCCCGACGAAGTCAGACAAGCCCACCAAGAAGCTTTGGCGAGCGCTCGGGCCGATGTCGACTCGGCCAGCTTGGAACTCGAAGCCGCTCAGAACGAGCTTGCAAATGCGCAAGCGGCGCAGCAGGATGCGGCATCGCGGTTGACGGCGGCGCAGGGGGCGCTTACTACCGAGCAGGGCAAGACAGCCAATCTTGAGAACAACGTAGCGGCTGCGCAATCGGATGCTGACGAGGCGCGTGACGCGATTTCCGTCGCGCAAGCTGCTGTCGAAGCTGCGCAAGCCCAAA
>CADBQL010000437.1 GCA_902796815.1 uncultured Coriobacteriaceae bacterium
ACCTTCAGGTGACGGATATCATATCGTGTTTAGGACCGATTATGACAATCCCGGTCATGTCAGGAAAAACAAGCCGTTCGAGTTCTACACGGTGAAGCGGTATCTCACCTTCACCGGCTGTGTCCTGGCAAGTGAGACTTCCGAACGCATTTTCGTCGAGGCGGCGACCGTAGCCGAGTTTTATGACAGCTATATGGCCAAAAAGAAATCAAGCAACGACAACAGTAAAGGCGGGGGCGGCCAATCAGAAGACGGCTCAGCGAATGAGGCGGGTCCAGATCCCGACGTGAGCGCCAAGACCGACGACGAGCTTCTTGCCTTCATGTTCGAGCTGTTCCCGGATTCCAAGAAGCTTTTCGAGGGAGACATCAGCGGTCATGGGAATGACGAAAGCCGCGCTGATCTCGCGCTTTGCGGCTTCCTCGTGAAAGTCTGCCACGCGGACTTGTGCAGAGCGGATGCTCTTTTCAGGAAAAGCAAGCTCTATCGCCGAAAATGGGACGAGATGCGCGGCGAGCAGACGTACGGTCAGATGACGCTAGCGAAGGCATTGGAAGGATACGACCCCGCGAAGGCTCCGGACCTCAACCTGTCCGTTGATGACAGGATTCTGCTCAAGATGCTGTACGAGATGAAATTCGGCCCGAACTTCGTCAACGACAAGCAGCTCGGACACATTTTCGCTTCACGCAACAAAGGCGTTCTCGCATACGTGCCCGAAGCGAAAAGCATGTTCGCCTTCGACGGCGTTCGGTGGAGAAAGCACGGCGCGGAGCAGCAAGCCGAGCGCATGGTGAAAAAGTTCATCGAGGTAGCGACGACGTACTGCCTGAGGATCAAAGACGATGACAAACGATCGGAAGCGTTAAAGAAGATGGCGCGCTACCAGCAGTATCGCGCCCGCAGGAACGTGCTCGATGACGCCAAAAGCGAGATGGTGCGGTACCTTTCCGAATTCGACAGAGATCCGCATCTGCTCAACGTGTTGAACAAGACGATTGACTTCTCCGGTGGCGATGTCGTCGTGCGCGACCACGACCCGGCCGACCTCGTCACCTTTGTGGCGCCGGTGGAATACGACGAGGAGGCGACCTGCGAGCTTTTCGAGAAGACGCTGGCTGAGTGCTTCGAGGGTGATGCCGAGCTTGTCGACTACATGCAGAAGCTCTACGGCAAGGTGGCGGCGAGCGATACCGATGATGACTCCTTCTACCAGCTCGGAGAGCAACGCAGGAGCGGCAAGGGCACGGTGACGAGCCCTCTCGTGGAGATGCTAGGGTCCGGCGAGGGCGGATACGCGAAGAATGCCCAGCCCGAGACCTTCGCGGTTACGCGCAGGCGCGACTCGTCAGCGTCGAGCGGCGACCGCGCGCGGCTTAAGAATTCGAAGCTGATCATCACGTCGGAGCCGCCTAAGGGCATGGAGCTCGACGCAACGATCATGAAGGAGATGACCGGGGACGATCTGGTGACGGCACGGTTCAACTACGGCGATGACGAGCAGTTCCGCATGCGCGGGATCATCTTTATGCTTGCGAACAACTTTCCGACGATAAACGACCCTTCGGTCTTTGGCAGCAACCGCGTGAAAATCATCCCGTTCGAGAGGTTCGTGCCGTTGCAGGAGCGCGACACGACGTTGCGCGTCCGCCTGCGCGAGCCCGCTGAGCTCTCGGGCCTTCTCAACTGGTGCATCGAGGGCGTGCGCATGTATCGGGAGGACGGCTTCGAGGCGCCCGAAGCGGTGCTCGACGCATCGGCCTCATACGAGCGCAGGTGCGATGTCGTGGCGATCTACATGGCAGAGCGGATGGCGCCATGTCCCGGCGGCCTGCTAAAGGCGAGCGAGGTGTTCGAGGACTTCAAGAAGTGGGCCGATGCGACAGGCAAGGCGCAGATGGGCAGGAATGAGTTCTACGAGAGGGTGCGCCAGCGCGTTATCTGGAGGAACAAGGCGATGATCTCCGGCAAAGAGGAGCGCAGCGTGATTGAGGGGTACGCGCTAGAGGATGCGGGGATTTAGCGATATGGACGGTTTCGACGGTTTTATACAGACTTTTTTTGATTCGCTCCTTTTTATGGGGGCTCCTGCAAAAAGCGTCGAAAGCGTCGAGGAGGGTGCTCTATGAGGTGGAGCATCGGCCAGGAGAACGTCGTGCGCGAGCTCCGCTTCCTCGGCGCACAGGAGATTCGTGACGAAATCGAGCG
>CADBQL010000438.1 GCA_902796815.1 uncultured Coriobacteriaceae bacterium
CGAATGGCTATGGGCTGCATCGTCGAGCGCACGTGGGAGGCCAAGTCAACCAAATCGATGGCACTCAAATGCAGCTCTATCCCCGAACTTTCCGCTCGTGAAAACGCGAGTATGTTATCGACCATGCCCACGAGCGTGCGCGCCTGATCCCCAATGCTTCCGAGCACTTCCTTGTCGCGGTTTGGCGTATCCGATTCAAGCTCCTGCGAATCGCTCGTCACCTGAGTTTCGGCTAGCTGGGTGAGCGCGATGATGGAAGCGAGCGGCGTGCGCAAGTCATGGGAAAGAGAAGCGAAAAGGCGACTTTTGTACTCAGTTTCGCTCTGAAGCTTCGAAAGGGCGCTTTCGAGCTCCTCTTGCTTGTCTTGCAGCTGCCCGTTCATGCGCTCGAGCTGAGCCGTGCGCTCCTCCACACGCTGGCCCAAATCGGCATACAGCCCGTCCAGATCATCGGCCATCGCGTTGAAGTCGCGCGCGAGTTCTGCAAGCTCGTCAGTGCCGTCCGCCTGCTCAATGCGTTTTGACCCCTCGCCGGGTCGATAAGCAGACGCCGCGGCGGACACCCTTTCGACCGGCTTTATCACGGTCGCGCGAAGAAGCGCGTACATGGCGCCCATCACCACCAGCAGTCCAAGTAGATAAAGCCCGATGCCCTCGACGGCACCTGCAGCTGCGGTATCCCGATATCCGCCGATCGATTCACGCACGCTCACAGCGCCCTTCACCATTCCCACGGAATAGCCTTCCTTTTTATAACCGAGGACGTCGGTTTCGCCCGCTGGCGCTCCGTGGCAGGAAAGGCAGCTTTCGGTAACCCTGCGCGGGCGTAGGTAGTAATAGACTTGGTCCCCGTTCTCGTTCGTGCCAATGCCGGAGTATTCTTCTAGCGACTCGTCTGCCGCAAACGCTTCAAGCGCCTCGCGCTCGAAATCGTCGGGGCTGTCTTCCTTATTGCGTGGCTCTAGCGCCACGACTCTGATTTCGTCGGTGTTTCCCTTGTTGAAATCCCGGGCGATAGATTTCACGGAGGTCACGCAGACCAAACCACGCGCCAAATCGCCAAACTGTTGTACGTACGCATTCGTCGCCGGCTGATTCTCGTCGACGTAATCCCAGACCGCATCCATCTGGTCGCTCAGCGCAATGGCGCGCTCTTTGGCGTCATTCGTGCTATGGTCGTGCACAAACGTCAAGCCCCAGGCAAGTGCGGCAAACATGAACAACGTGAACAGCACAGCGAGCGCCGTGAGCACCTTGAACTGCAATCCCGTCTTCCATTTCCTCCCGTCAGCCAAGAAGCGCCACCCCCTCATCGCATACCGAATTTGCCTTGTCGAGTATTCCTCGCCAATCCATCATAGCCACCTGTGAGCCCGGCAACTCCGCCGGCCCAGTCAAAAGGCAGCACTCGTACCATGTCACCTTCGCGTAAAGCTTCTTCGCCGCATCTGCCCAATCTGCAACTTCGGCATCGCTGCCAGACTGCCGGTTTAGAGCCTGTTCGAGCTTTTCCCCAAAAGCCGCCCTGCGCTCCTGCAGCGTCTCGATGCCTGCAGCCATCTGAGATTCCCTGTCCCTCACGAACGCGGCCATGCGCTCGGTCGATGAGATGCCCATTTGCTCGTGGCAGTTCAGGCAATAGGAAAGCGCGTTCTCGTTTTCGATGGGCGAGTTTGCCGCAAAGTGGTCGGTGTACTCCTCGCCATCGTCAGACAGGGCTTTCGGCATATGGCAGTCAGCGCACGTCACGCCAAGAAGCTGCATCTTCGTGTCCATAAAAAGCTCGATGGTCGGATGCACAAGACAACTCTTAACGAGCCCCGTCTCTTCGTCGAGCTCGAAGTTGACGCCATCTTCCCAACATGTCTCGAACAGGGCATCGACATCATATCCGTTGCGGTAGGCTTTCATGGTTCGCAAATCATCCTCCGTTTTTATGGAGGAGCGGTAGTCGTAAGAGTTATGGCATTGCGCGC
This sequence comes from uncultured Coriobacteriaceae bacterium, assembly GCA_902796815.1. Taxonomy (GTDB): domain Bacteria; phylum Actinomycetota; class Coriobacteriia; order Coriobacteriales; family Eggerthellaceae; genus UBA9715. The sequence goes on from CADBQL010000438.1 coordinate 1,977, forward strand.
ATACCGCGTTGCGCTCATCCAGGCGGTCGGCGAGCCCTGCGCCCAAGACCTGGAAATACATGAGGCCTGGCCGCATGCTTGCCTTGCCGGGGTCGCCCTCGTGGCACATTGCGCAATCGAAATAATCTCCATCCACGATTGCGCGCGCCGAGGCGTTATAGGGGCTCGTGAAAGCAGCGGCGCCCTGCTCGTCATACAGCTTTTCAAAACGGGTGCTCTTGCATGACACGCAGCCCGACATCAAATTCATGTCGACGAGCACCTCGTCATCGAGCAGGTCGATATCGTACGTACCGCTCGCAGCATCGTAGCTTTCGGGAATCATTTGCACGTTCCCGTTTTCGTCGGGCACGGGATCGCCGTTGCGATCGCGAATCGTAGGCGCCTCGCACGTATCGCCAACGCGCTCGGCCGAATGCCCGACCGTCACGCCGTTGGAGTTCACTCGCGCCTGCTGAAGGCCGGCGTATTGCAAAGGATAGGCTTCGGCGTAATCCCTGGTCGTTCCCGCGTCAGCGCCGTCTTGGCGCGACGCGGACGAGGGCTGCTGTCCCGTTTGAGCCCCATCGCCCCGTTGCCCGCAGCCGATAACGACTCCAGCCGACACCCACAAGATGAGCGTCATGCAGATTGCAACGATATGGTGCTTCCTCAAACGCACGTCAATGCCGCCAATCGCCTTTAACCAGGGCGAACCTCGCCAGTGTGATTATCCCGAAACGATACGCAACCCCGCAATGCAACCCACCAAACCCACGAGCAGAAGCACCTTGACAATCGATGCAGACTCGGCGCCGGTTGCCATGCTGATAGTCGCCGTAGCGACAACGCCAATGCCCGTCCAGACCGCATAGGCCACCCCTATGGGAAGCGTCTTCGACGCATAGCCCAATCCCAGCATGCTCAACACGATGCACACTATGAAAACAATCGTGGGGACAACGTTCGAGAACCCGTCGGATTTGTCGAGAGCAATAGCCCAACCCGACTCCATCAAGCCTGACAACACGAGCACGACCCAGTCCATACCAGCTCCTTCACGCACAACGTACATCTCGTGCGCCGTCTTTGCGTAACCTGGTACGGCTGCCCTCGTCAGGATTCTTGCGAATGACCAGATTGTATCACAGAACGAATGGCTTGGCGTATTCCGCCACTTTGCGTGCGAGTTTGCGACAAGAGTCGTTGTTGGCACCGCCCGCATATTCCCACATAACGAATGGATTGTTTGCGTTAGCCTTCGCATCTTTTGATAATCCAAGAAGTGCCGCCTTGAACACCTGCCAAGTGCGATGGCCCGCCCTGACGGCTCCTTACTTGTCATCCCGAGAGGCGCGGCGTTCCTGGCGCAACGTTGCAGGCGTCCCATGCGTATGCCAGCCAAACCGCTCCGAAAGCACCGTCAGGCCAAATCCCGATGCAACACAGAGCACCGATGCCAAATCCTGCGTCGCGCCGAGCACGACGGGCACTACATAGAAGATGGCCCCAACCACACTCGACACGCCGTAGAACTTTCCAGGCAAAAAGACGCGCGGAACTTCGCCTGTGCAGATGTCGCGCAGCGCACCGCCGCCGACCGCGGTGACGCTCCCTAAGATGACCGAAATCACGGCACCAACGCCCGCAAACCACGACTTGCTCGCGCCCGCGAGCACGTACCAAGCCATGCAGAACGCGTCGATGTAGAAAAGGTGCCTATAGAAATCGGTCAGGAAGCGCCGCATGAGCGAGAGGGCGACACTTATCACGATGCCCCCGAGGATCACCATGGGGTGCTCCATAAAGAAGATGCCCTGGTCCTGCAGGAGCAGGTCGCGGATGATACCGCCGCCGAAGCCCGTGACCATCCCCAGCGATGCCGCGCCGAGCGTATCCATCTGGCGGTCGATGGCGTACAACGTTCCGGCGACGACGCCAATCGCCACTCCCAGGTAATCGATGATGGTCGTCACCGGAACCTGGCTAAGCAGTTGCACCAAATCCGCATCCATGGCATTCCACCTCTCCTCAACGCGCGACCAGCAGAATCATTCGCTGCGGTCAAATGCACAAGATTGTAACCCGCTGTAGCAGAGGGAAAACCACACCCACCAATCGCACAACACCCATTCACGCTCGCTTCAAACGCCAGCGAACGACCGAGTTAAATGGACGAGCGACAGCTTCGCCAATCACCCGCGCATTCGTTGCGCAAGTGTATCTTTTAGCTCGATTGCAAGCTTCGAGAATGCGAGGTTACAGCTCGGCTGATAGGCCGTTACGGGTTTGTGCCAGGTTCGATACACTCGCTCGTAAACACTCGCTTGACGTTCATCCAGCAGATTCCTTGAACGCGCTGCAACATATCTAACGCACGTAGCTCCAGACGAGTACAGCACGGGGATAGTCCAGGAGGAGTTCCACATGCCCACGAATTACCGACGATGAATAATTCAAGAGGACTCACTAATTGAAATTGAACTCAATCTAGCGTCTTCGTCTCGAATTCGGGCGCTACCGCGTCTCCGCGACACGCTGCTTCCAGCCATGCGCTATAGCAGAGTAACCGCGCTCGCAGAAGGCTCGCCAATGGGGAGACGAACATCGGAAGGGAACATAATGTCGTCCGCCAACACGGCAATAGTTGCATGCTGGCCATCGAGATCGCGCCACGTCTCAAGATTGCCATATTCCACGACGAACGAACTGTATTCCGTATATTCGGCAACGCCCATCATGCTCGCAGAACGGCGAGTCATACCCGTCCCATCTGCGCTCATACCGCTAACCATAATTGGCTGGTCAAAAACGAGCACGGCGTATTCGCCGCCGCCCGACGCCGCTGCTGGGTCTATGTCTACGCCTTGCAGGGCAATGAGCTGCTCCGCATCAACAACCCGCACCGTGCCCTCAAAGACCTGATAGCCGTTATCCATTGCCGCCTGAGCCGCCTCGCGCGCGGGGTCGGCGGATGCGGATACCGAAGTGGATTCGGAAGATGGGGCAGGTTCGGCTGCCGACGGAGATGCGGAGGCTTCTTGGTCAGCGCTCGCCTGGGCAGATTCGGAGGCCGCTTGGTCGGAGCTCGCCTGGGCGGATTCGGAGACCGCTTGGTCGGCGCTCGCTGATTCAGGCTCGGTCGCCGCCTCTGTTGAGGACACCTCGGCGCTTGCCGAAGATGCCGCTTCGGAAACGGCTGCAGAGCCGACGCTTTCCGAGGCCGTCGACGAACTTGTTGCCGGCGCTGATGAGCAACCAGCCATAAGGAGCGCAGCTAACCAGCAGATAAACAGGATGGATGTCACAGCAAACGACGATCTCTTCATCATGGTGCACTCCTTTTCTCGATTACGGCCCCATAATACCACGATTGCCTCGCGCAATCGTTTGCCCAGAATTCGGCCGACTGCATAGTTGACGCGAGATAGCTTATGTGGATGTTTTTGGCCGACTGAAAAGTTGGGAGCAATGAACTTTCGGGCGCATTTTATGGCATTTGAGCTGGGATGATGCATGATATCATCAACGCGTTTTGGCCTATAACCCTA